>CAZILR010000860.1:0-2825 GCA_964539995.1 uncultured Planctomyces sp. | reverse complement strand
CGGGGCGGCCCTCATCATCGTTCGTCCTCGTCGATGACGTGTTTCGTGTTGGTCCAATTGAGAGCCGCCCCGTTGGGGCTGTCTGACCTCTGGGGATTGGCCACCCAGGCCGCTGGCCTGGGCTGGCATAGGCTCGCCCCTTCGGGGCTGAACCGCAGGGCTAGCCCCGGTTATGTTTTACTTGGAGGACGATGGCTGGTCTGGCTCCGTCTGTTCGATCATCAGAATCTCCAATCCCTCGATCTCTTGCAGGGTCTTGCCGGCAATTCCTTGCATGTCGCCGTACATGCCTGCGGTCGATTCGATCACGCAACGAATTTGTTCCTGGCGCTTGGCCCATAGCTTGGTCATCGTCTTGCGTTCCTTGTCGAGGTCTTCCTGCATGTCGGCGAACTTTTCGACGATGGCTTGGACTCGATGACGAAATTTCGGGCCGGTCAGGTACTGGTAGACCATCTCCATTTTCGTTTGCTGGCCTTCGCCGGCTTGGCGGGCGAGTGAGAGTTCGAGCAACGATTGACGCAGGACGATCGCGACCGGGAGAAAGGTGCGCGGGGAAGTCACCCAGACGCCCTCCACCAAGTCGAAGCTATCCACGTCTTTGGGCAAGACCTGTGTGACGATCACGGCGAGTTCGGCCTTGGCGGCTCGCTGGTCTTCGCGGAGTTTCGCAAGCCATCCGTCGCTCCAGTTCTTCGTCCGTTTTGATTCCCACAGGATCGTGCCGCAGCACTGCGGCAAGGTTCCGAAGACACGATGCAAAAGATCGCCGCCGTGCTCGCCTTTGGGGACCGGCTCCACGGCGTCGCGAGGGAACTTGCCGCGCAGGAGCGCCTCCAGTTCCAACTCTTGAACTTCGCCTTGAAGCTGCTGAGAGCCTTGTTCCGCTTTGCGTTTCAGATCTTCGATCTGTTTCTGCATCTCGGAAATCGTCTTCTCTTTTTCCTGCACCTTGAGCTTCAGGCCGTCCTCGGCTTCCTTTTTGGCTTGGTCGCGCGTCGTGGCCAGCGACTCCTGAATCCGCTTCTCGATGGTCAGTTCCATCTCGCGTTTGGCGTCATCCAGTTCCCGCTGTTTGCGGATGAGGTCGGCCTGTGCCTTCTGAGCCTCCGCGAGTTTTTCATCACGCTGTTTCAGCACCTCTTGAAGTTCTTTGAGTTCATTCGCTTTCTGATCGAGGTCGGCACCCATCAGGGTCTTGGCCTTTTTGGATTCCTCGGCGGCGATTCTGACTCGCTCGGCTTTGAGTTTCTCGGCGACTTGGTCGTCGATGGCGGCCTTGGCCTTGGCGACGGTCTCCTCTCGGTCCTTGATCGCCGTTTCTCGCTTGGCGACCTCGGCGTCTTTGTCCGAGAGGCGTTTCTCGTACTGCTGTCGAGTGGTTTCCAGCAACGGCGCGGCGAGCGACTCGGTCAGTTTGATTTCAGTGTGGCAGTGAGGGCAGGTGATCGTGGCGTCGTTCATCTCATCCATCCGATGACTGGTTGGCAGCACGTTGCGGAGCAAGTCCGGCCCGGAATGTAAGCCGGAGAGCCGCAGAGCGTCAGCCTTCCGAGTCTGCGTGGCTCGCGTTGTCACTGCGGCTCGCCAATAATCCGCCGACAGTGACGAACCATTCGTTCGTCGTCCCGCCGTTCGGTGGTTCGGAAGACACCGGCGGAAGCCGAAACGACAAGCTCTCCCTTCAAGGAAATTCATCATGCGACGCTGGCTGGCTCTGCGCGGACTGTGGCTTGTTTTAGGCTCATGCAGTTTGTTGTTTGTCTCGATCGCACAAGCGGCCGATCCGTCGGACGCAGTGCCGGATACTGCAAGCGTCGTGCTGCGTGTGAAGGCTCCGGAGACCACGTTGGGGAATCTCGGTGACTTTGTCGATGCTGTGCAGCCCGGAGTTGGGCCGGTTGTGAAGGGCAACCTCGCGATGCTGGGGCTGGCGATTTCTAATCCAACGCTGGCGGGAGTGGACGTCGAAAAGGATTGGTGGGCGATCGTCTTTGCCGAGTCGCAGCAGCGGCCGTCGTTGGTTTATGTCGTTCCTGCAAAAGATGCGAACGCATTAAAGAGCGCGTTGCCGCCCGGTTTTCACTATCACGCGGCGGACACGTTGGCAGTCTACTCAGACAGCGAAGAGGCGTTGGCCAAAGTCCGTCACCGATTGAGCGGTAAAGGAGCGTCGCTCTGGTCGAAGATTGATGCGTCGTCGAAGAAGCTGTTCGATGCTTCGGACGTGTCAGTGCTCGTCCATCTGAAACAGCTCACGAAGGCATTTGAAAGCGAGTTGCAGCAGGCCGAGCCGCAGTTGGACGGGTTCCTGAATCAAATCTCCGGAGCGATCCCTGATGCTCAACGGGCGCAGATCGTGCCGATGCTGGACATCTACCGGGTGCTCGGCAAATCGGCGCTGCAAGGTGTCCGCGACTCGCAGAGCTTGACGGTTGGGTTCGCGTTCTCAAAGGACGCGATCCGAGTGGAAGATCGCCTGCAAGTCGGCGAGGGAACGGAGACCGCAAAGTTCTTCGCCAAGCAACCGACCAGCGAACTGTCTCTGATCAGCCGGTTGCCGGCGAACAAGCTGGGCTACTTCGGCTTCAAGGCGGACATGGCTGGCATGGTCGATTGGTCCATGAAGATGACCAAATCCATGCTGGCAAATTCGTCGGACGACCAGAAGGCGAAATTTGAAGAGGCCGCGAAAGATATGCACACGCTGAAGTGGAACGAGTTCGCCGTGTACTTCGATCTCGATGCCAGTGCTGAGGGAGCGATCCGGGCCGGCTCGGTTTCAGAGATCACGCCAACCAATCGACTGCGTGAAATCAGTCACT
>CAZILR010000859.1:1703-2826 GCA_964539995.1 uncultured Planctomyces sp. | reverse complement strand
TGCCGATGTGCCCATTCAACGTGAGCGTCTCCTGACCGCTCGTGGCGTCCCACACCTTCACCGTCCGATCCCTGTTCGCTGACGCCAGCCGTTTTCCATCCGGGCTGAACGCCACGCCGAAAGGCATGCGGTCGGCGTGTCCTTTCAATGTGAGCGACTCCTGACCGCTCGTCGCATCCCACACCTTCACTGTCCGATCGGTGCTCGCCGACGCCAGTCGTCTTCCGTCCGCACTAAACGCCAGACTCATGACATCGCCGGTGTGCCCTTTCAACGTGTGTGACTCCTGGCCGCTCATGGCGTCCCACACCTTCACGGTTTTATCCTCGCTGGCACACGCCAGCCGCTTCCCGTCCGCACGAAATGCCATGCTTCTGACATAGCCGGTTTGCCCTTTCAACGTCAGCGTCTCCTCACCGCTTATGGCATCCCACACCTTCACAGTTTGATCTTCGCTGGCGGATGCCACCCGTTTCCCGTCCGCGCTAATCGCCACGCTCGTGACATAGCTGTCCTGCAAAGACAAAGTGGGCATCTCCCCGCCGATGTTGTCGCCCCTAATTCTCGTGAAGTCCCACATCTTCACCGTACGATCTTCGCTGGCCGACGCCAACCATTTCCCGTCAGCGACAAAGGCCACGCTCGTGACCGTGTTCGTGTGCCGCTTCAACGTCAGCGTCTCCTGACCGCTCGTGGCGTCCCACACCTTCACTGTCCGATCGACGCTGGCCGACGCTACTCGTTTCCCGTCCGGGCTGAACGCCACGCTCGTGACCTCGTCGGTGTGACCTTTCAGCGTGAGCGTCTCCTGACCATTCGTGGCATCCCAGACCTTGACGGTCTGATCCCGACTGGCGGACACCAGTCGTTTCCCGTCAGCGACTAAGTCCACGCTCGTGACCGTGTTCGTGTGCCGATTCAACGTGAGCGTCTCCTGACCGCTCGTGGCGTCCCACACCTTGACCGTTCGATCGTAGCTCGCCGACGCCAGCCGTTTCCCGTCCGCGCTGAACGCCACGCTCGTGACAAAGTCGGTGTGCCCTTCAAGACTTATCTGGTAGGAATGAGCTAGGCGATCCCAGTAATGCCACTCGAAGCCGCGCAGGTCTTGTTCGCCCGGTTG
>CAZILR010000859.1:0-1693 GCA_964539995.1 uncultured Planctomyces sp. | reverse complement strand
TGGTCGTAGCCGGCCCCATCGAGCGGCTGGAATGCCCGGTTGCGGCTCGTGTTGCTTCAACAATTCCAAGACTCTGCCAACACGAGCATTTTCCCAGGCGACAAGCGCGAGGTTCATGTGGGAGACATACAGGTTTTGGCGAGCGATGAAGGAATTGGCGTTGGCTTGGTCCGCATTCTGATTCGCGATCGTCGCGTTTACGTTTGCGATGTCCGCGTTTTCGTTTGCTCTGTTGAGGTATCCTTTCGCCAACTCCAAGTTCTCTTGGGCCTTGTTGGCATTGGTCAGCGCCTCGTCCGCCTTTTTATTGGCTCGTTTCGATTCGTTCGCCGACTGAATCGCGAAGAACGAAGATACGGTCGTGCCCGCCAGCAGCACGAACACTACGGCCGCACTCAAGGCCGCGACTGCTGGGTTGCGATGGCACCAGCGCCAGGCTCGTTCCGTCCGGCTGACAGGACGGGCTTCTATGGGATGGCCGGTCAGCCAGCGGCGGAGATCGGCGGAGAGATCGACGGCGGACTGGTAGCGCTTGGCGGGATCTTTCTCCAGGCACTTCAAGCAGATCGTCTCGACATCGCGAGGAATGCGTGCGTCCAGTTTGCGCAAAGCGGGCGGCTCTTCCTTCAGAATCTGCACGATCAGCATTTGACGCTGGCCGCGGAACGGCAGTTCGCCGGTCAGCAAGCGGAACAGGATCACACCCAGCGAGTACACGTCACTGCGGCGGTCGGCCTGATGGGCCTCTCCGCGAGCTTGCTCCGGCGGCATGTAAGCCGGAGTGCCGAGAATCGCGCCCTCGATTGTCATCGTGATTTCGCCCGCGTCACGCTTGGCCAGGCCGAAGTCGGTGATGTAGGGGGCGAGGGGCGAGTTGGATGCAGAAACCTGTCCGCCTGCGGCGGACTCGCCCCTCGCCCCTAACCACTCACCCCTCACCAAAATGTTCTGCGGCTTGAGGTCGCGATGTACGACGCCGGCTTCGTGCGCGTGATGCAGAGCTTCGGCAATCTTCGCACACAACTCGACCGACTCGCGAACTGTCAGCGGATGTGCCTCAACCCACTGGTCGAGACTGGCTCCGTCGATGAAGTCGCTGGCGATGTAGATGCGGCCGCTTTCACGCCCGACTTCATGGACCGAGACGATGTTCGGATGCCGCACCTGTGCGGCGGCTCGTGCTTCACGAAGAAACTTCTCGGCGTCGGCTTCGGTGAGGTTTTCCTTCCGCGGAATCTTGATCGCGACGATGCGGTCGAGTTCCGTATCGCGAGCTTTCCAGACGGCTCCGAAGGCTCCTTGCCCCAGGCAGTGCAACAACTGGAAATGGCCGAGCATTTTCGCGTGAGAACCGTCGTCCTGCGCGGTCTCGATCTCCTTGGCCAGATTGAAACAACTGCCGCACGACGGACACGAGACGTCGTTCGACGGATCGTCGTTGATCATCGCCACCGGATTGTGGCAGTGCGGACAGCGAATCTGCATGGCTGCCAACCTAAGTGCTCATCCAACGTGAAGCAATCGTCGGCCAAATCGGAACTTGGCACGGTTGTCGTGATCCATCGAACCTGTTTCTGGGACAAATTCTGCGAGAAAGAAAATGTGTGTTGAATCACCCCAAGGTTGCCGGCGGGGTTTCGCGGTCAGGGTTGGATGCCGCTCCGCTCCAATGTGCGGCGGGCTTGCTGGGCGG
>CAZILR010000858.1:0-2828 GCA_964539995.1 uncultured Planctomyces sp. | reverse complement strand
AGGCTACTTCGTGGCTCGCGTCGGCAAGCTGTATCACTACGGCGTGCCGGCTCAGATCGGGACCGACGGGCTGGACGATCCACCGTCGTGGCAAGAGCGGATCAACCCGCGCGGCCGCGACAAAGACGACGAAGAGAAAATCTTCACGCTCAACCCCAAGGCCGAGGGGCCGGCGCGGTTCGGCGGGACGCTCAGTTGGCTGGCGGCCGACGGCGAAGACGCCGAACAAACCGACGGTCTTTCGGCGGCTGCCGCCATCAAGCTGATGGAAACGCATCGCGAGAAACCGTTCTTCATCGCCTGTGGTTTCTTCCGGCCGCACACGCCGTATGTCTCGCCGAAGAAATGGTTTGACCTGTACCCGCTCGACAAGATCAAGCTGCCGGTGCTGGCGACCAACTACAAAGAGGGCGTGCCAGAGCCGGCGTTCCTGTCGCACAAGCCGGAGCAGTCAAATATGACCGACGAACTCCGCAAGCAGGCGATCCAAGCGTATCACGCATCGACCAGCTTCATGGACGCGCAAGTCGGCCAGTTACTCGACGGGCTGGATCGACTGAAGCTGGCGGACAAGACGATCGTCGTGTTCTTCAGCGATCACGGCTACCACCTCTACGAGCATGGCCTGTGGCAAAAGATGTCGCTGTTCGAGAATTCCGCGCGCGTGCCGCTGGTGATCTCCGTCCCTGGCAGCAAGCACGCCGGGCAAGTCTGCCGCCGCACGGTCGAGCTGATCGACCTGCATCCCACTTTGGCCGAATTGTGTGGACTGAAGACTCACAGCAATCTCGATGGCAAGAGCCTCAAGCCGTTGCTCGATGATCCGCAAGCGGCGTGGGACAAGCCGGCACTCACGCAAGTGACTCGCGGCACGCCGACGCAGACGAACGCTCCGACGACAAAGCCCAGCGTTGTCGGTCGCTCGATCCGCACCGAACGATTCCGCTTCACCGAATGGAACAACGGTGACAAAGGGACCGAGCTTTACGATCATGACTCCGATCCCGGCGAGTTGAAGAACCTCGCCAACGATTCGGAACACGCGGCGACGGTCACAACGCTGCGCACAGAATTGCGATCGCGGTACAAGCTCAAGAATTGATCGTCTGATGTAAATCCTTGCAACACCGCTGTCGTCCGTGCCACCGATCTCTATCGGGAAGCTCCTTCTTCGCGTTCGACTCGTTGCGCCACAACGACCGAACCAGGGAGAACTTCCCAATTTCTTCACTTGATGCCGATCGAGTCTCGATGACTCGACCCAAGCGACGAGCGAATCACCGAACGATGTCCAATCACCTGACCAATCCATCCCTCGAAGCCGCGCTCGACGTGACTCGCCGACACTTCCTCGGCCGAGGTCTCGGTGCGGCGGCACTGGCGCAATTGCTCGCGCGGAACGGTCTCGCTGGTGACGCCGCGAACGACTCGCCGATACTCGGCTTGCCGCACTTTGCTCCGCGCGCGAAGCGGGTGATCTTTTTGACTCAATCCGGCGGGCCATCGCAGCTTGAACTGTACGACGACAAGCCAGGATTGAGCGAGTGGGCCGGCAAGGAGTTGCCCGAGTCGGTGCGGCAAGGTCAGCGGCTGACGACGATGACGGCTAGCCAGAAGCAGCTCGTGATGCCGTCGCGTGCGCGGTTTCGTCGCTGCGGCGAAAGCGGAGCGACCGTGAGCGAATGGCTGCCGCACCTGGCGAAGGTTGCGGACGAGTTGTGCTTCATCAAGTCGATGCACACCGATCAGATCAATCACGCGCCGGCCATGACGCAGTTCCTCACCGGCAATCAAATTCCCGGCAAGCCGAGCGTCGGCACCTGGGTCAGCTATGGTCTCGGCAGCGAGAACCGCAATCTGCCGGACTTCCTAGTGATGATCTCGAAGATGCAGCGGCCAAGCGATCAGCCGCTCTACGATCATTACTGGGGGAGCGGCTTCCTGCCGTCACGTTATCAAGGAGTGAAACTGCGAAACGCTCGCGAGCCGGTGCTCTATCTTCGCGATCCCGATGGAGTGCCACGCGCACTGCGTCGAGGGATGCTCGACGGGCTCGCAGAGTTGAATCAACAGCACCTCGCCGAAACGGGCGATCCGGAAATCGCGACGCGCATCCGCCAGTACGAGATGTCGTACCGGATGCAAACCAGCGTGCCGGAGTTGATCGACCTGAGCGACGAGACCGAGGCGACGTTTCAACTCTATGGTCCTGACTCGCGACGTCCGGGGAGTTACGCCGCCAACTGCATTCTGGCTCGGCGGCTGGCCGAGCGAGACGTGCGATTCATCCAACTGTTTCATCCGGATTGGGATCATCACAGCCGATTGCCGTCGTGGTGTACCGCTCGTTGTCGCGACGTGGATCAACCGACGGCTGCGCTCATCGCCGATCTCAAACAGCGCGGTCTGCTGAATGACACGCTGGTGATCTGGGGTGGCGAATTCGGCCGAGGCGTCGCGGGCCAAGGTCAGTGGGACAGCCCCGAAGCGGGACGCGATCATCATCCGCGCTGCTTCACGATGTGGCTCGCCGGCGGCGGCGTGAAACCGGGCTTCACTTACGGATCGACGGATGACTTCAGCTACAACACGGCCGAGAACCCGGTTCACGTCCGCGACCTGCACGCGACCGTGTTGCGTTTACTCGGCATCGACCACGAGCGATTGACGCACCGTTTTCAGGGACTCGATTTCAAGCTGACCGGCGTCGAGCCGGCGCGAGTGATGACGGACCTCTTTGTGTGAAATGTAGGGTGGGTCGGGTGGACGCGACCCCCCCCCCAAGCCAAAGGCATTTGTTGGGGGGGGGGTGACCACCCCCCCCCCGC
>CAZILR010000857.1:0-2829 GCA_964539995.1 uncultured Planctomyces sp. | reverse complement strand
GAGCCCGCCTTCGCGCCCGCGTTCGTGGAGTTCCGGGAGCCGCCGTGCCTCGGCAGTTTTTGGAAGTGCTGTCTCGCGGCGAACGACACCCGTTTCAGCAGGGCAGCGGGCGTTTGGAATTGGCTCGCGCGATCGCCGACCGGAACAATCCGTTGACCGCGCGTGTGTTGGTCAATCGCGTGTGGCAACAGCATTTCGGAGCCGGGATCGTCCGCACGCCCAGCGACTTCGGCCTGCGCGGCGAGCCGCCGACACACCCGGAACTGCTTGACCATCTGGCGGCACGCTTCATGGCGGAGAGCTGGTCGATCAAGACACTGCATCGGCGGATCATGTTGTCGTCAGTGTACCAGCAGTCGAGTCGCGACGAACCCAGCCGCGAACTGCAACAAGACCCAGAGAACAAACTGTTGTGGAAGATGAATCGCCGGCGGCTCGATTGGGAAGCGTTGCGAGATTCACTGTTGGCTGTCTCTGGGAAGCTCGACCTGACGATGGGCGGGCCGGCGATGAATCAGACGACTCCGCCGTTTTCAACTCGTCGTGCGGTCTACGGCTTCATCGACCGACAGAACTTGCCGAGCGTCATGCGTGCATTCGACTTCGCCGCCCCGGACGCCAGCAGTCCGCAGCGGCATCTGACGACCGTCCCGCAACAAGCGCTGTTTCTGATGAACAACCCGTTTCTGCGAGACCAAGCTCGGAACCTGGCCGCTCGGCCAGACCTGATGCGCATCGAGCAAACGGAACAGCGCATCGATGCCGTGCATCGGATGCTCTTCAACCGAGCTGCCGAACCGGACGAGATCGATCTCGGCAAGAAGTTTTTGGAATCGAGCGACGGCGCGACAACGACGTCTTCGACGGCGGGGGACTCGCCGCACCTGACGCGGTGGCAGGAATACTTGCAGACACTGCTGCTCGCCAATGAGTTTCTGTTTGTGGACTGACGGAGAACTTTGCATGTGGACTCGCCGTGAAATGCTGAGCCGGTCGGGGATGGGGTTGGGGATGCTCGGCCTAGCGGACTTGTTACGCGGCGAGTCGGTTCGCTCGGAGTCGGCGGCCACGCATCCGTTGGCTCCGAAACCGCCGCACTTCGCGGCGAAGGCGCAGCGAGTGATCCATCTTTTCCTGAACGGCGGAGTGTCGCACGTCGATACGTTCGATCCCAAACCGATTCTCGACGAGTACCACGGCCGTCCGCTGCCGACTTCACAGCGAACCGAGCGCAAGACCGGTGCCGCGTTCCGTTCGCCGTTCAAGTTCGCGAAGCATGGCCGGAACGGGATCGACGTCAGCGAGTTGTTTCCCCACGTTGCCAGCAACATCGACGACGTCTGCGTGATCCGCTCGATGTACGCCGACGTGCCGAATCATGAACCGTCGTATTTGCTGATGAACTGCGGCGACGGCCGGCAAGCTCGGCCGAGCATGGGGGCGTGGGTCACTTACGGCTTGGGGACCGAGAATCAAAATCTGCCCGGCTTCGTCGTGATGTGTCCGGGGGGATATCCGGCGACGGCGGGGCAGAACTGGCGCTCGGCGTTTCTGCCAGGAGCCTTTCAGGGAACGTACATCGACTCGCAACACACTCAGCCGGAGAAGTTGATCGAGAACATCCGCAACGATTTTTTGTTGCCGGGCCGACAGCGCGAGCAACTCGATCTGCTGCGGCAGGTCAACGAACGGCACTTGAGTCGTCGGCCGGGTGACGCACAGCTCGAAGCGCGCATCCAATCGTTCGAGCTGGCGTATCGGATGCAGACCGAGGCGACCGACGCCTTTGACGTGACTCGCGAGCCGCAAGCCGCACGCGAGATGTACGGTGACACGACTTACGGTCGGCAACTGCTGATCGCACGGCGGTTGCTGGAGCGGGGCGTGCGGTTCGTGCAGGTCTGGCAGCGAGCCGGTCAGCCGTGGGACGCGCACGACAATCTCGAAACGAATCACCGCGATCTCGCGAAGGAATGCGATCAGCCGATCGGTGCGTTGATTCGTGACTTGAAGCAGCGCGGAATGCTCGACAGCACGCTGGTCATTTTCGGTGGCGAGTTCGGCCGCACGCCGACCGTCGAGATTCCAACGCCAGGAGTTTCACGCACGCCCAACGGCCGCGACCACAATCACTACGGCTTCTCAATGTGCCTGGCCGGAGGAGGCGTCAAACCGGGCTACGTTCACGGAGCGACCGACGAACTCGGCTGGAACGCAGTCGAGGGACGCGTCCACATCCACGATCTGCACGCGACGATCCTGCACCTGCTGGGTTTCGACCACGAGCAACTGACTTACCGCTACGCCGGCCGCGATTTTCGCTTGACCGACGTGCATGGCGAAGTCGTCCGCGAAGTGCTGGCGTGAACTCGCGTTTAATCGACGTACAAAAACTCGTTGGAATTCAGCAGCACTTGGCAGAAGTCGGTCAGCGTGGACGACGCGGAGGCTGCGTTGCGAGCAGCTTGCTGATTGAGGAACTCGATGGCGGCAGCGCGTTCCGCCTCGCTCGGTTCCCGACCGAATGCCAGGCGGTACGCCACGACGATTTGAGCATCGCGTTCGCTTCCCGCTTCGGCTTGCACGCGGCGAGCGAACTCTGCGGCATGCGCGAGCGAGTCTTTGCTGTTGATCATCAGCAACGCTTGAGTCGGCGTCGTGGTCACGTTGCGTTCGGGGGTGCTCGAAAAACCATCCGCTGAATCGAAGACGTCTAGCAGTGCATCCGGCGAGTTGCGGCGCTGCTCGGTGAAGATGGACCGCCGCGGCTTCGAGGCCGGAACGCTCGGTCCACCCGACTTTGCATCCAGCTTGCCGGCGACCAGCAGC
>CAZILR010000856.1:0-2831 GCA_964539995.1 uncultured Planctomyces sp. | reverse complement strand
TGCCCGTTATGCTGCGGGTGCGTGATGTTGTATGTTATGACTTCGTAGACCCAATCGACGGGGATGAAATTTTTCGTCTCGGTACCGTCGAGCGAGATGCGGGTCTTCTTCTGCTTTTCGGTGTTTGAGCCGACCATGCCCATCGAGTTGACGAGCGTGTGAGCCAGTTCCAAGCAGGCATAGAAGCCGTGGAATGTGGAGGTGAAACCGGTCTTCGAATCACCGACGATGATGGAGGGACGATAGATGGTTGGCGGACTGAGGAACTCGGCAGAACGCACGAGCTTTTCGGCGGCCATTTTGCTTTCTTCGTACGGGTTGCTCATTGGCTGGCCGAGATCGAGTTCGCTCTCCATGATCCGCCCGGTGCGCAGGCCGGCGACGTAGGCGGTCGAGACATGATGGAAGTCTTTGATCCCGGTCTCTTGGCAGAGATCGAGTGCGTTCTGCACTCCCTTGATGTTGGAGCGGTACGGCTCACTGTCTTCGCTGGTGGCGACGAAGCTCAGGCTCGCGGCGTTGTGCAGGATGCTGTCGCAGTTCTCATCGACCCAATGTCGTGAGGTGGCATCCAAGCCGAAGAACGGCTCGGTGATGTCCCCTTCGAGCACATGTGGGCGCGGCATCTTGCGTTGCAGCAAGTCTTCCCACGTTCCCATCAGCGCTTCGATGCGGTCCTCGGCCGTTTGACGGCGACTGCCGCGAACGACGGCCGCGACGGGTACGTTGGCCAGCATCAAGTCTCGAAGCAGATAGCGTCCCAGGAGGCCGGTCGCGCCAGTCAACAGAATGTGATAGTTCATCGTTTGAAGTTCGGGTGAGGGAGAGAATTCGGTGGGTGAAGCGGTGGGATATCAGCATCCCCGACGATGGTTTGACGTGATCTCACCGCCAGCCGTTCGCAAAGGATTTTAGACGGTCAATGAGGATTCACAACCACATTTATTCCAGCAATCACCCAGAATTGGCGTATCGTCCGGGCGTCCTCCGACCGACAGACAGAATCGGAAGAGTCGCAGCAATCGGAAAGAAGCCGCCGATCGCGGAATTGAGGAGACTTCACGAACCGGCTAACTCATCGAGTCTTCATCTGTGACTCGGAAGAGTCGCAGGTTCATCCGGTCTCGCAGACGCTGCAAGAAATGCGGGCCTTGCAGTGGAACGACGGGATGTTCGTGAGCTTCGGCAAGCTCAGCCAGACGCTTGGTGTGAAAGAATCCCAACATGCACGGCAGCAACACCGAGTCACCGATCAGCGACATTGTCAGTGTCGCTCCCATCAGCCAGCCAAAAAGAGCGGTTGGACCGAAGCTACTGAAGGTCAGAGCCAGCATTCCGATGGACATGATGACCGTCGATTGTAGGATTGGCGGACCAGTCTGTTGCAAGGCGACTCGTGTGGCTTGAGCCTTGTCTCCGCTCGCCAAGAGTTCCTCTTGATATCGCACGAGCATGTGGAATGAACCATCCACCGCGATGCCCAAAGCGATACTGCCGGCCATCATCATGCTGATGTCCACTGGCTGTCCGACCCAGCCCAGGAACCCGAACACAAAGACGATCGGTGCCAGGTTTGGAAGCATCCCGATGAACCCAGCGTTGACCCATTTCAGCGAGACGATCATCACCAGCATGATCGACCAGAAGGCGTAAGTGAACGACGACCAGAATCCGTAGTAGATGTCCTTTTGAGCCTGCTCGATCATTGGGGAGATGCCGGTCAACGTCACGGGAGCGTCTCCCAGGGATGCCTGGAGTTCTTCCAATGTTTTTTGACCGACGCCACGACTTCCCGGTTTGAGGTTGGCCGAGATGCGCCAATACTGTTCGCCGCCCGCCAAGAAGTCGTTGTCCTTTTGACGCTTCGCGGCCTTGTCCAGTAATTGAGTCAACGCCAGGCCGCTGGGCAACTCTGAGGGAAACATGGACGCCAGCGACGTTGTATGGCCGATGCGGGGATGTTTGGCGATCTCGGCTTCCAACTGGCGGACGTAATCCAACTTTGCGACGAACGGCAGCGATGCAAGTTTTGGGTCTCGACCGAAATCGACCGTCGTTTCGATCGTGTCGGTGTTCGTCAGATCGGTTTGAATACGACGAACATCGCGGAGCACCACGCTGTTCTTCGGGAAAAATTCGAGGGGATCAATGTGCGAATGCAGATAAAGCATCCCGGTTCCAAACAGCACCGAGGCGACCACACCGAACGCCACCACTTGTCTGCTGCGGACGAGAAACCAGTCTGAGATTCGCACAAACCAGCGATTCTCCACTTCTTGAATCTCGCGACGCAGCGGCGGACAAACGGCGATGACGGCTGGCGTCAGAATCAGTCCGACCGAAAGAGCGACCAGACTGCCCAGCGTGCCCGCCCAACCAAATTGACGCACGGGGATAAACTCACTCACGCACAAGGAGACGGAGCCGATCGCCGCAGTGAAGGTCGCCAAGAGACACGGTTTCACCGCGTGGTGAAACATGACCTGGAACTTGTCGACGTGACCTTCGGCATTGGTGTAATAACTCAAGAGATGCACGCAAACTTCGAGTGTGAAGACCATGACCATCACCGGCAGCGCGTCGATGACGAAGTTCATTTCGCCGCCGCACCACTTCAGAATCGCGACGGTCAATTGCGTGGCAAAAATCGTCAATCCGAGGATCATCCCCGTCACCCGCCAATCGCGCAGTTGGAAGTACAACAGGCAGAGGCAGATTCCTAGCGAGATGAAAAAGAACTTCTTGTTGGACTCGCGGCCTCCCAGGCGATTGAGTTCATCAATGACCACCGGCGCGCCGGCGATGTTGACGTCATGCCCTTCGAGTTGACA
>CAZILR010000855.1:0-2838 GCA_964539995.1 uncultured Planctomyces sp. | reverse complement strand
CATCAACTTTTCGACCGGCATTCCTGTCGCGGAGCGACAGGGCTACTTTTCGCCGATCGTCAGTTCGTTGCGAACTTTCTTCACGCCCGGCTCCAGCCGCACCATGTTGGCGGCGAGTTGTTTTTGCGAAGGAGTCGCGACTTCGCCGCGCAGGACGACGACGCCGTCGGCATCGAGATCGACCGTGACGCCTCGCAAAGCGGGCTGCCGAGTCACTCGCTCGAATCGCGAGTTCAGAGTCGTGTTGAGTTCTTCGTACGGAATCTTCGGCACATCAAACGACACTTTTTGCTGCGGACGGATCGAGCGGCGTGAATCGTCTTGGCTTTGTTGATTCATGTCGTTCTGGTCAATGTTTTGATTCTGTCGGCCGCGAGTGTTGCGGTTGCGATTCTGGTTTTGGTTTTGTTGATTTTGCAGACCAGCTTGGTTGGCTCCCAGAAACTGCTGCGTATTGCGTGTGCCGACCATGCCGTTTTGCTGACCCTGGCCTTGCAATCCGAATGCGGATTGCTGATTCAGCAAGACGCTTTGGCCGGCCCCTGCCGTGTTCGCGTTCGTGGTACTGAAGCGGTTCTGCCCACCGCCGAAGGCGTTGGAGCCAGATAGTCCGGAGCCACCGCTCGTGGCACCGAAGCCTGACGAGCCACTGCCGCCGGTCGTGGTCCGCTGCTGAGTCTGCGCGGCGGCTGGTTGAATGGCGATCAAACCGCTGATGGCGGCGATCAACCACACGGATCGTTGCAGAGTTTTCACGATCAATCTCCCTTGGTCACTCAGCGACTCACGAACACCGGACATAATACTTGCCGATCCGGGAATTGCACCACTCAATTCTCGGTTCTGGCGGTCCCACGGATCGTGGCAATGGTCTGCGAGTTCGGACGGTCGGTGGCCTTGGTACGAGCATCGACGAGCGGCGTGTCCGTTCTGGAGCGGGAGGTTTCGCCGCCGTTCAATCGGTCGCGAAGTGCCTGTTCCACCTTCGTCGAGAGGGGAGAATCTTCAGCGTTTTCGGGTTTCTCGGGTTTGTGGCCGGTCAGGTTGATGGTCGAGAGGTCCGAATACACGACCGGCCCGCTGTCCGGCGTCATCCGCAAACGCAGGGCGAGTTCGGCCTGATTTCGCCCCGGCCGCGTGTACGGCACGAACAGCCGATAGGCCGGGCCGAACTGTGTGCGGGTCAGTTGTGTGTTCCATGTCTGGCGGTCGATGTCGAATTGGCTCAGCGGCTTGGATTGGTCAGCTTCGGAGCCTTGGTCGTCGAACACGAAGACATGCACATCGCCGTTGACGGTCACTGGAATCGAACTGTCTCGGTTGAAAAAGAAGACTTGCCCCGCGACGCCGCGACAGGATTTTCCTTCGGAGTCGAAGCCATCGGCCGTTTGCCAAACGCACAAACATTTCAAAGCGGGGTTTTGCGGAGTCGCTTGGACGAACTTCTTTTGCGGAGTCGAATTCGAGACGAGTCCCGACGTCGCGCAGCCGGTGAACAGGACGCACAAAGCCACCAGCGACCAAGCGAGCGTCCTCTGGTCGTTTAACCGCAAGCCGCAGGCGCGCGCGTTCAAGCCCGCGACCCGCACCTGACGACGCGCACGCCTGCGGCTTGCGGTTAAACAAAGGTCGGTCGAACCGCGTTGAGTCGTCATCGCTGGTCCTCCTTACGGCGGAAGGTGTCGAGGATCGTGGGCTTCTTCGTGGCCTTGGAAGTCTTGGTCGCTCCGACCTGTTGAACGCGCGAGTTCGATGCTCCGCGACTGCCGGTCTGTTGGTAGATCGCACCTTTCACGCCGCCTGCTGGATCGTCCGACATCGGCGGAACGGGCGGGGCATTGTTGGGGTCGGTGCTGTTCGGCATCGGTGCCGGTGGCAGCGGAATGGACTTCCGTGTCGGATCCGACCACATGCCTCCGGGGGGATAAACTGGCGGGATGGAACCGTCGCTTGGCGGCGCGGGAGCCGCGAACAGTGGTCCGTGCATCGCTTCCGCTTCGCATTCCGTGTAGTGGAGACGTTCGGCCTCGACTTGCTTGAGCATTTCGTTGAAGCCGTCGCTCTTGATGATGCGGGGCGTCAAAAAGATCAGCAGTTCGGTGCGTTTCGAGGAATGGGAATCAAATCGGAAGGCGTGTCCGATGACCGGGACGTCACCCAGCCACGGCACTTTTCGTTCGCTCGTGATCTCGGTCTTTTTAATCAGTCCACCGAGCACAATTGTTTGCTCATCGGCGACGGAGATCGTCGAGACCGCGCGAGAGATGTTCTTAATCGGGGCGGTCACAACACCTCCCACACCACTTGTCAGTGTCACGCCATTCTGAAAATCAAAGTCGCTGCGTTCGGCTCCGATTTGCATCACGATCCGTCCGTCGGGGGTAATCCGAGGCGTGACTTCGAGGATGATGCCGGAATCTTGTCGTTCAACGATGGGCGTGATTTGTCCCGCGAGGCCGTTGGTGTTGAAGCCGTTAACGACAGGCACGTTTTGGCCGACATTGATGCGCCCCAATTGGTTGTCGAGCGTCCGAATCTGCGGACGGCTCAGAATCTCCAGCCGGCGATTGGCCGAGAGCGCTCGTAGCAGCACGTTGACCGACTCCGATCCGGCCGAAAGCACCAATCCGCCATAGCCCAATTCGCTGTTGGTGCGGGTCAGCGAGAAATTGCTCAGTCCTTGGCCGCCCACTTGTTCGGGTTTGAACGGCGTTGTGTTGGCGACCTGTGAGTTGTTGAAGTTGAAGCCGGGCACCAAAGAGGTCAGTCCGTTGGTGACCGAGGAACCGCCACGGTCGAACAGCAACGAGTCTTGAATTCCCAGCTCCACGCCGAACT
>CAZILR010000854.1:0-2838 GCA_964539995.1 uncultured Planctomyces sp. | reverse complement strand
CGGTGTGGTCAGTTCCCCTTCTTGGTTGGGGAGCGTGACTGGCTCGCCGTGTTCGTTGAGGTACGAGAGGCAGGAATACGTCGTGCCCAGGTCGATGCCAACGGCGTGAGTCTTCAGCATGATGTGCTCAAAAGGTGTCGAACGGCGAGCGACAGGAACTGCTCGCGACCAAGCCCGCAAACGTGCGGCCATGCTATCATCGCCCCGAACCGCTCACCAGCGGCGCGATTGCCACCGAGAGACAACCTGACTGAGACACCGATGCCTGAATCGACACCGTTTGTGGACACCCTGCCGCTCTCGACCGACTGCCCGATGCTGACGGCGGATCTTCCGGGAATCGGCGGAGTCTTGAAGACGCGGCCCGAGGACTTCGTCGTCGAGGAGATTCCCGCCTATCAGCCCAGCGGCGACGGCGAGCATCTGTTTCTCTGGATCGAAAAAACGGACGTACCGGCCGATCAACTCGGCCGACACTTGGCGACGGTACTGGGGATCACGCCACGAGAACTCGGCACGGCGGGGCTGAAGGACACGCACGCGGTGACTCGGCAGTTCGTTTCGGTGCCGCGGCGAGTTGAGAGTCGGCTGAGCGCGATCGACACCGATGGCATCCGGTTGCTCAACGCGACGCCGCATCAAAACAAGCTGCGAACCGGGCACCTGCGCGGCAACCGATTTCAGGTGCTCGTGCGCGAGTCTGTAGATTGGACGCCCCCGTCCGATCTTCCCCAGGCGAGGACGGACGGGGGCGTCCATCCTACGAACGCACAGGCTATCGCCGAGCGATTGCGGCAAACGGGAGTGCCGAATTACTACGGCTCGCAACGCTTCGGCAACAAGAACAGCACGCTCAAGCTGGGGATGAAGCTGCTGACCGAAGCACGCACTGGTTCGGACACAGAAGCTCGAAAACCGAATCGCCGATTCCTACATCGGCTGGCGTTGTCGGCCGCGCAATCGTGGCTGTTCAACAACGTCCTGGCCGAGCGACTGCAAGACGGTTTGCTGAATCAGGTGTTGCTCGGCGACATCATGCAAAAGTGCGAGTCGGGCGGCATCTTCGACGTGCGCGACGTCGCGGTTGAACAGCCGCGATTCGAGGCTCGTGAGACAGTCATCACTGGTCCAATGTTCGGCCCGAAAATGAAACCCGCTCAGCACGAGCCAGCCATTCGCGAGCAGCGCATCCTTGCCACCGCTGGGCTGACGATGGATGCCTTTCGCCGTTTCGGTCAATTGGCCGAGGGGACTCGCCGCCCGATGCTCATCTGGCCGGGAGATTTGCAAGTCGGTGCGACAGCCGATGGACTACTGTTTGAATTCAGCCTCCCTTCCGGAGCCTACGCGACCGTTGTGCTGCGTGAGTTCATGAAGAACGATCCGGATGCGGACTGAACGAGAGTCGAAAGAGCGATCATGCGAAACAGCGTTCGATGTTTGTTGGTGTGGTGTTCCGTTTGGGGTGGCTCGATGAGCCTCGCGGCGGAACCGGAGGTCAGTCCGACCAACAGCAAGTCTGTCGGTTCCGTGCGTCTGTTACTGCCGCCGTCGATCCCGGCCGTCGTGGGCATCGAGTGCAATGTCTACTTCGACAACGTCGTGCTCGTGCCGAATCCGGCGAACCTCGTGTTCGATTCCGTCTGCTCGAAGGGTCGGCAACAGGTCGAGCGATGGACGTGGATGCCGACCGAAGCCGATGTCGGCGAGCATCCGTTTCAGCTTGATGTGCGCGACGGTGACAACCGCGTGATCGCCTCAGCAAAGACAACAATCCGAGTCGTCGCAGCCAATCGCGGTGAGGGAAAATCGCTGTCGGTGTTGTGTGTCGGCGACAGCTTGACGCACGCTTCGACGTACACGCAGCGGCTGCTCGACTTGAGCGACAAGCTGGGGAACCCGAAGCTGTCGCTGATCGGTTCGCATTGGCTCGGCGACAAGCCAGGACCGAATCGGCACGAAGGCTACGGCGGTTGGACGGCCAAGCGCTTCGCGACACACTTCACGGAAACCGCGCGGACGGGCAACTACGCTCAGCGCGGCAGTCCGTTTCTGTATCGCGGCGACGATGGCA
This sequence comes from uncultured Planctomyces sp., assembly GCA_964539995.1. Taxonomy (GTDB): domain Bacteria; phylum Planctomycetota; class Planctomycetia; order Planctomycetales; family Planctomycetaceae; genus SXKJ01. The sequence continues at coordinate 764 of CAZILR010000854.1, read as the reverse complement.
AGCCGGCGTTGGACTTCGTTCGCTACTGCCGCGATGTGAACGAGGGCCGTTTGCCCGATGTCGTCACGATCTTCCTGGGTCCGAACGACACGTTCTCGTTCAACGACGACACGATCGAGGCGGGCATCGACGACATGCTCAAGCACTTCGACCTGTTGATCGACATGCTTCGGAAGCAAAGCCCCTCCACGAAAGTCGCAGTCCTGTTGCCAGTCCCGCCGGCCGCAACTCAGGATGCCTTCGGATCGAACTACGCCAGCGGCCAGACTCGCTGGCAGTACAAGCGGAATCAGCACCGGCTCGTCGAGCGGATGCTGGAACGGTACGCCGGCCGCGAGTCGGACCAAGTGCATGTCGTGCCGACGTATCTCGGACTCGACTGCGTCCACAACTACCCGACCGAATCCGTCCCAGCCAACGCCGCGAACGAGACGAAGATCACTCGCCAGAACAACGGAGTTCATCCGGCCGCTTCCGGCTACCACCAGATCGGCGATATGCTGTTCGCGTGGCTGAAGTCCCTGTAGCCGTCTCGCTTCGCGAGACGTCTGCCGAACGCGGTGATGCGTCGTCGCGAAAACGAACGTCGATCGCGCAACGGCTTTCCTCTCGCAGAGCGAGAGGGCTACTTTGAAAGCAGTCCTGTTCCTGCCCGCCGTTTCATCCCCCAACCTAGGAGACCTGCCATGAAAGTTTCGTCCCTGTACTGCCTCGCGTGTGTCGTGTTGTTTGCTGGCGTGATTGCATCGGCCGACGACAAGAAG
>CAZILR010000853.1:0-2841 GCA_964539995.1 uncultured Planctomyces sp. | reverse complement strand
GAGCAGACCAACCCGAAGCGTCAGCCAGGGCGAACGCGTTATGGGTCTCTCGATGGAACGCACTAGGGAGCGATCGCCCTCGCTGACGCTTCGGGTTGGTTTGAAGGACCAGCAGGAATGCCGTCCGAACAACAGCCAGTCGTGTCCGATGAAGGCCACGTTCCACAACAACACGCCCGGACGATGTCCCAATCCCAGCGGTCCCAACGCGAGGATCAGTCCGACGTGCAACGCGGTCGCAGCGATCAATGCCGCTCGTCGAGTGCGTGACCAGCACAATCCGACGGCCACCAGCAACTCACCGACGGGAAGAAAAATCGCCAACCAAGATTTCACACTCGCCGGCCAATGGACCACGTTGATGCCGACGGATCGAAACAGCGCCTCGATCAAAGTCTGTCCGTGTGAGGCAACGAAATCTGCATCGAGCTTCGAGATCGCGGACCAGAAATAGCGGCTGTGGGTGCGCGCGCGGTGGGGCAGGTTCCCACCCGGCCCGGCATGCGCTTTGGCGGGCCGGTTGAAAACCTGCCCCACGCTGGCGGAACTCCACCAGATCGCCATCAGCAAGAGTTGCCACGCCCACGGCTGAAGCCGATGCTGATCGAGAACCATCAACACGCCGAGCGAAACCCCGAACGCGATCCAACTTCTCCGCGAGTCCGGCTTCCACGCAGCCACAGCGAGCATTCCCAGCAGAACGCCGAATGCCAGCCAATCGACAAACGGCGGCAGCGATCCGGCCCAGCCGAACAGCGGCACTTGCGGGAACTCCGTCTGTGGGGTCCACAGCGTCCACGTTGCGCTGAACAGCACAAGCCCCGCGCCGGCCCACCAACGGCGAAGCGTCATCGCGCGTTCGACTTCGCCAGTCGCAGCATCGGCGAGCATGTGACCTCGCCTTCAACGCTTGGCCAATTGGCTGACGGCGGCCACGGTCGCCGCGATGCCAGCGACCAACAGCACGGTGAGGAAAATCTTCCAGAAGCTGTAGGGCCGCTCGCCTTGGACTTCGCCCGTCACGGCGTTGATGAAGATTTGGTATGACTTATCGTGGTAACGGTACGCCAGCAGCCATACCGGCAGCAGCAGATGCTTGAACGTGATCGCGTCGTAGCGAGTCTTGATTTCATGGACGCGCTGCTCGTCGCCGCCGATCAGGCCGCGCACATCGGCAGCGATGCCGTTGTCCATGATCTGCTTCGCCATCGGGAAGCCTTCGTCGAGCTCTACCTCGTAGGTCCGGGCCAGGAATCCCGCCAGCAACTCTTGCGAGAATGGCTGAAGGTTTTCCAGTGGCCACGGTTCGAGCGACTCCATCATGTCACGGCGCATCCCCTTCGCTCCGAGGATCAGCACGTCGTCGAAGAATCGCTGATGGCTGCCACTGACCGATGACCAGTTCGTGCGCCGTTCTTGTCGCGTCTGATTATTCTCAGTGACTGTGACGTAGTAGTGGTCACCGCGTTCGCCAACGTAGCGGCTGAAGGTTAGAGAGTCGTACGTCCAGAACGGCAAATAGACGCCGTTGAAACGTCCCTCGACGCCGCGTAGCGCGAACTCGCTGGGAGCAAACCAGCGTGACTTCACCCAGTCCGTCAGATTCTGCCGAGCCTTTTCCTTCTCGATCAGAAACGACAACACGCCATGCACGGGGATGCGTTTGGGCGAGTCATGAATCTTGTCGCGCTGGATTGGCAAACCGCAGTACGGGCACTCGCTACTGGTCAGTGAGCCGACAAAGACGACGTTGCCGCCGCAGCCGGAGCAGCGCACTTCGCTTTGCCCATCCGTCGTGTGGTCTTCCGATTTGGCTCGCCACTCGCGGACTTTTTCGAGGATCGCGTGAAAGTCCTGCTCGGCGATCTCCGCGTCCGGCGCAAGTTCCACCAATTTCTCGTGCCCGCAGAAAGGACACTTGAGCTGCTGCTGACCGATGTGAAATTCGAGATCGGCTCCGCATTGCTCGCACGGAAAGACACGCCCCTTGCCGTCATCGACGGTGCGGCCTGGTTTGTCCGTATTGGGGGAAGCAGGGGAGTCAGCCATCAACGACCACCACCCCACCGGGCGTGCCCCCGTGGCTCGCGGGTCTTTGCACTACTTGAAGAGGAAGAGTTGAAAACCACTCCAGGCCAAGTAGTGCAGAAACCTGGAGCCACCGGGGCAAGCCCGGTGGGGCGAGAGGTCAACTATCTCGGCAAAGGCGGCGGTGCGGCTCCGAAGAGGCCGGCCGTTTGAGGCACTTCGCCTGCGGGTAGCCAGTTGCTCATGCCCGCGCACCAGACGAGCGTCGAACGATCGAGTTGGCCCGCTTGAATCGCTGTCTGAATCTGAGCCAGCGAGTACGGCCCGGACGACTGTCCGCCGATCGCTGCGTGCCACGTCGCGCCGCTGGGCAAGGGCGGCGGTGCTCCGACCGGTTGTGCGACCGGAGCCGGTGCCGCGCCCGTCTGGGCCATCCGATTTGCCATCGCGAAGCCCATGCCGAGGCCCATCCCTTCGGCTCCGCCGCCACCGGGGTTGTCGGCGGCTGCCATCATGGCGTTGCCCATTTGGTATTGCTGGTACTTGTTCATGTCGCCGACGACACCCATGCTGGTTCGCGTGTCGAGAGCCTTCTCAACCGCTTCCGGCAACGACACGTTGACGATGAAAAGCTGCGGGATCTCCAGGCCGTACTCGTCGTCAATCCGCTCGGCGACGAGCTTGCGGAGTTCGCCCGCCATCTCTTGATAGTGCGACGCCAAGTCCAGCGCGGCAACTTTTGACGTCCCCAACATATCGGTGAACGCCTGCGTGATGATCGACCGCATCAGCTCCGACAGTTCATCGCTGTTG
>CAZILR010000852.1:0-2847 GCA_964539995.1 uncultured Planctomyces sp. | reverse complement strand
GTCGATCAATGAGAGCGACATGCTGCTGGTCCCCGTGGCCGAGACTGCCATCGTCGATCCGTTCCTCAGCCACACGCTGGCGATGACCTGTAACATCCAAGACCCGACCACTCGGCAGGATTACCCGCGCGACCCTCGCAATGTGGCTCGCAAGGCGACGAACTACATGCTGCAAACGGGCGTGGCCGACGTCGCCAACTTTGGCCCGGCCGCCGAGTTCTTCGTCTTCGATGACGTCCGCTTCGATCAGAACGAACACGAGGCGTACTACCACATCGACAGCGTCGAGGGTCAATGGAATCGTGGCAAAGGCTCGACGGGGCCGAACGCCGGCTACCAGATTCGCTTCAAAGAGGGCTACTTCCCGACGCCGCCCGCCGACACGCTGCAAGACCTGCGCACCGAGATCATGCTCAAGCTGATGGAGTGCGGTATCGAGGTCGAGGGCCAGCATCACGAGGTCGCGACGGCCGGTCAGTGTGAAGTCGATATGCGGTACGCTCCGCTGCTCCGTACCGCCGACAACTTGCTGCTCTACAAATACCTCGTGAAGAACGTCGCCGCTCGGCACGGCAAGACGGCGACGTTCATGCCCAAGCCGCTGTGGAACGACAACGGCTCCGGACTGCACCTGCACTTCTCGCTGTTCAAGAACGGCTCGCCGCTGTTTGCAGGCTCCGGTTACGGGGGCCTGAGCGATCTGGCGATGTACGCGATGGGTGGCATCCTGAAACACGGGGCAGCGTTGATGGCGTTCTGCTGTCCGACGACGAACAGCTACAAGCGGCTCGTCCCTGGCTTCGAGGCTCCAATCAATCTGGCCTACAGTTACCGCAACCGCTCGGCCGCGATTCGCATTCCGGTTCACAACCCGAACTCCGAAAGCCGCCGTATCGAGTTCCGAATCCCGGATGCCTCGTGCAACGGCTACCTCGCGATGAGTGCGGTGCTGATGGCCGCTCTCGATGGCATCCAGAACCGTACTCATCCCGGCCCGCCGTTCGACAAAGATTTGTACGACCTCGAACCGGAAGAGTTGAAGTCGGTCCCGAAAGTGCCGTCCTCGCTCGACGAGTCGCTCGCCGCGCTCCGTCGCGATCACGAGTTCCTGTTGAAGGGTGACGTCTTCACCGAAGACGTCGTCGACACTTGGATTTGGTACAAGACGACGCAAGAGGTCGATGCACTCCGTCAACGTCCGCATCCGTTTGAATTCACCATGTACTACGACGCCTGAGAAAGTCTGCCGTGCCCCGATCACTCAGCGACCGCCGCATTCTGATTTTCGTCGAAGATGCCTACGAAGACCTCGAACTGTGGTATCCGAAGTTGCGGCTGATCGAGGCAGGGATTCATGTCACCGTCGCCGGGCCGAAGTTGGGCCAAAAGTATGTCGGCAAGAACGGCTATCCCTGCGTGTCGGATGCACTGATTTCCGAAATGGAATCGACCGACTTTCACGGCGTGATTTGTGCCGGTGGATGGATGCCGGACAAGCTGCGGCGCGATCCGAAAGTGTTGCAGTTGATTCGCGAGTTCGCGACCGCTGGTAAACTCGTCGCGGCAATTTGTCATGGCGGCTGGATGCCGATCTCGGCGGACGTGTATCGCGGCGTGCAGGTGACCGGCTCGCCCGGCATCAAGGATGATCTGATCAACGCTGGAGCTTTGTGGTCTGATGCCTCGGTCGTCGTCGATCGGCATTTCGTATCCAGCCGCAAGCCGGACGACTTGCCGGACTTTTGCCGAGCGATGTTGGACGTGTTGACGAAGGCACCGTGATGAGTCCCGAAATCATCGCCCATCGCGGAGCATCAGCGGATGCGCCAGAGAACACGCTCGCCGCGATTCAGCTCGCGTGGCAGCAGGGAGCCGACGCGGCTGAGATCGACGTTCAGCTCACGGCCGATGGGCAGCTCGTCGCAATTCACGACGAGACGACGCTCCGAACCGGCGGGATTGATTGGACAGTGAATGGTCGCACGCTCGCGGAACTCAAGACCCTGGATGTTGGCTTGTGGAAGTCACGGCAGTTCTTTGGCGAGCGGATTCCAACACTCGCAGAAGTGCTCGATCTCGTGCCGGCCGGCAAGCGGCTGTTCATCGAGGTGAAATGCGGTGACGAAGCGATTCCCGAACTCGACCGCGTGTTGTCAGCGGCAAAGACGACTCGCGATCAGACCGTGCTCATCGGTCTCCGCTATTTGAACATTGCCGCTGTGAAGAAAGCCTTCCCCCAACGGACGGTGTTTTGGGTCGCTGAGCAATTCCCGGACGGACCTGGATTATGGCCATTACGGCCTCCGACTTGGCATTTCATTCAACATGCCCAAAAGGCGGGACTCGATGGACTGGATGTCAATGACGTCGCCACGCGACCGAGTGGCGACATTGAGGTGATTCGGCAAGCTGGCCTTCACACCTGCATTTGGACCGTCAACTCGGTCGAGCGAGCACGCTGGCTGCGAGACGAAGGAATGGAGTCGATTACAACCGACGTCCCCGCGAAGCTGATTGCGGGGCTGAATCGGTGACTCGAATCCGATCAAGCGACGGCCGCGCAAGGGATGCCGAGCACTTTTTGATAGACCGCGACTGTTTGCTGAACCATGCGAGCCGTGCTGAAATCGCATCGCACCAATTGGCTCGCGGCATCGGCGAGGCGGCGTGCTCGGAACGGGTCGCGGAGAAGTTCGAGCATTCTCTGAGCGAGGGCTTCGCTGTTCGATGGTGGTACGAGCAGTCCCGTTTCGTTGTCGCGCACGATCGAGTCGATGCCATCGACGTGGCTGGCGATGACAGGTCGTCCGAGCGCCATGGCCTCCAGCATCAAGCTGCCGAGTCCTT
>CAZILR010000851.1:0-2852 GCA_964539995.1 uncultured Planctomyces sp. | reverse complement strand
CGACGTGATCAACATGAGTCTCGGCTCGGACTTCGGCCACCCCGACGACCCGACGCCGGGTGTGACTCGCGACCGCGTCACTTATTTGATGAACGAAGGAAGCCGTTACTTCGAGCTGATCGACACCGGCGGCATCGGCATCGTGGATCGCGACGACTTGTCGGAAGACGTCGAGCGGCAAATCTCGATCGGCTTGGAGCGAGCCGACCTGATCCTGTTCGTGGTAGATGGAAAGGATGGTCTGCTGCCGCTGGATCAAATCGTCGCCGACCGATTGCGGTTGATCGACAAGCCAAAGGTTCTGGTCGTCAACAAGTGCGATTCTCCGAAGACCGAGGATGACATCCCGCAGTTCTTCCGCCTGATGAACGGCCCGACGGTCGCCACCAGCGTCATCGGCAACCGCAACCGCGATGCACTTGTTGAGACGATTCTTCAGAACTTGCCTCCCGCCGCCGAGCACGAAGCCGACGACGGCGCGTCACTCGCCTCCGATCCAGAACTCAAGTTCGCGATCGTCGGACGCCGCAATGTCGGCAAGAGCACGTTCATCAACGCGCTGGCCGAGGAAGAACGCTGCATCGTCTCCGAGATTCCCGGCACGACTCGCGACAGCATCGACGTCCGGTTTGAGATCGACGGTCTGAGACTGCTGGCGATCGACACGCCCGGTGTCCGCAAGAAGAAAAGCCTCGCCAACGACATCGAGTTTTACGGCATGGTCCGCGCCCAAAAGAGCATCCGCCGAGCCGACGTCGTCTTTATGTTCTTCGATGCCACCGAAACCGTCTCGCGCGTCGATAAGCAGCTCGTCGATGAAATCGTCTCACAGCACAAGCCGGTGATCTTCGTCATCAACAAATGGGACTTGGCGAAAGAAGCCGAGATGTCGATGGAACGCTGGGGTGAATACCTCGCCCATCAATTCGGCTCGCTGAAATTTGCTCCGGTTGCGTTCCTGACGGCGAAATCCGGCCGCAACGTCCACAAGCTGATCAACCTCGCGCAGAGCATCTTCAAGCAAGCCCGCACGCGCGTCTCGACTGGCGAGATCAATCGCGTGATCCGTGCTGCCGTTGTCCGGAACCGTCCGCCGGTGCGACGCAATCAGACACCGAAAATCTTCTTCGCCACGCAAGTCGCCACCGAGCCGCCGACGATCGTCTGCAAATGCAACAACCCGGAACTCTTCGACAACTCCTGGAAGCGCTACCTGCTGAGCGTGATCCGCGAAGAACTTCCGTTCCACGAAGTCCCGGTCAGGCTCTACCTCCGCCAGCGCGAACAAGCGGACGAACGCCGCTCACCCTCCGCACAAGGCTTCGGACTCGACCACACCGTGCATGGCGAGGACGTCGAAGAGGAAGACTTCGACGACGACGATTGGAAAGAGGAACTGTCGTCTCTGTAGGGGATGAGCCCTAAGCATTCGTGCGCGGGCACGATGGTCGGAGTGCAGTGTGTCCCTGATTTTGGCAGACGGAGTGCGCTTCGCGGCCACTCAGTTTTCGAGATCGAGTGTGCTTTTACAGACGACGGTTTTACTGAGCCGCTTGGAAAATCCGATACCTCGCACGGCGTCTGATGAGCGTTTGCTTGTTGAACCCCAACCCCATCGGCGTGGGCGCGCACGCCGATGGCGTAGCGGTTCAACGACTTTAGAGTTTTCCACGCGGGTCAGTTGATGCCCGTCCGCGCTCCGTTCCCGACACGAAGTCAGAGGGTGCGGCGACGACCTCACACGCGAACGCCCGACGAAATCGAAAATCCCTGTCGGGGCGGCGAGCGATTCGGGCATTTAGGCATCAGGTGTGTCGCCCAAGTCCGCTGAATCCTGATTGGCGAATCGAATCGTTGATCGAGTTCGTGATCTTGGGAGAGGCCCAAGTGAGCTTCGCGCGACCCGATCGTTACCCCCATTGCTGGAGATTTCTTGCATGTCACCGAGCCCCGTTCTGGCGTCGATTCCTCATGAAACTCAGGCCGTGATCAATGCGTTGTTGGCGACGGGAGCCTTCGGGCTGCTCGGACTGACGCTGATGCTAGTCGGTTTCAAGGGGTTTGAGTTCGTGACTCGCCGGTTGGACATCGAGAAGCAACTCGAAAACGGCAATCTGGCGGTCGGCGTTGTCGTGGCGGCCCTGCTGGTGGGCGTGAGCCTGATCGTGATTTTCTCGATGCTGTAGTTGAGTTCTTTTGTTGGAGGGAGATCGTCATGAAACGCAGCACGAAAATCGCGTTGACTTTGTTGGTTCCGGCCATGACCGCGTTTGGCTGTGGACAGCCCACGCAGACCATTCACCCGCAACCACATCAGGCGGCTCAAGACTGTGATGTGCCGGCCAAGCCGGGCGAGCCAGAGAAGCCGAAATGCACGCCCGCGACAACGACGTCTCACGGCAGTCACTACGGATCGGGATACCGGTCGTCGAATAGCTCCTGGTTCGGTCCGATCTTTGGCGGCTCGCATTCGGGGAGTGCGTCGTCATCGCATGGCTCATCCGGTTCGAGTCATGTTTCGCATGGCGGGTTCGGTTCGTCCGGCTTTCATTTTTCGTCGGGAGGTTAGCCATGCGTCGCGTGACAGCTCCGCCGCGAGTGAATTGGCAGCGCGACGTCGAAGAGTTGGGGTTCACCTACCACACGATCGACGACGACGTGTATTGGGACGAAGCGGGTTGGTACGAGTTCTCGTTGGCGGAGATCGAAGAGATCGAAGCGGCGACGAACACGTTGCACGAACTCTGTCTCGAAGCGGTGCAAGTCGTGCTCGACGAGGACCGCTTTGACGAATTTCGGATTCCTCGCCCGTTTCGCGACTGGATTCGCGCGAGCTGGGACAACGACGAGCC
>CAZILR010000850.1:0-2856 GCA_964539995.1 uncultured Planctomyces sp. | reverse complement strand
GCCGCTTCGGATCGAAAGCGGGCCGCCAAGGCGTTGCCAAATTCCAAGAATACCGCTTGAGTGACGACTGTGGGATGTGCGACGTAGCGATCCGCCAGCAGGCGAGCTTGCGAGTGATTCTGATCGCGCCGATTCACCAGAGCCAACAAATAGGACGTGTCCAAAAACAGCGGCTCAAGCACGCTTGGCTCCCGTCGCATATTGATCATGATTCGCCGACAAGTCTTCCGGACCGTCGATCTGAATTTGAGCCAACCGGCTCAGCAGCGGCGGACGCTCCGAGCAATGCGCTTCGACAAACTCGTGGATGACGGGATAGATCGCCTTCAACCCCGCTTCATCCAACCGCGAGATGTCCGTCAGAATTTGTTGCTGAGTGCTCATTAGAAAACTCCTCTCGCATCTGCCATCAGGGTGCCCCCCCGGTCACAGAAGTGGTTCCCAGATGCCAATTGGTTCACAAGCAGTCTAGCCTAGTTCGATCCTCCGAACGAAGTGCAAAATCGCCACCCACGAGTACACGATGTCGGTGATCGGCCAAGCCCAAGTTGCAGTTCAACAAAGCCAAGAACGCGAAGGACCACCCCAACACACTCGTCTCAATCCGCCGTATGAAGGGCATCGTCATCGATCGCCGGATGGCCAGTTATGGAGTCCACCCGCTGGAAAAGAAGTGAGTGAGTGCCAATATCACCGTACTCCAGGCTCGACGAGCTTCATCTTCGGAAGTGCCGAACCCAGCAACCCAGATGCTGATGCACCAACCAGACACGCCCTCTTTCGTAAAGCGGGTCTCAGTAAGTTCGGGATCAAACTTTACGAATCGGTCGAATTCTTGATCTTGGGCGAAGCTTTTGTACGCGCCCATCATTTCTTCAAACATCACCATATTCGTGTTCAACGCGATGTCGTCGAACGCAATATCGATGTACGAGACGAGCTTTGTCGTGAGGTGAGGGGAAGAAAGATCACGATGCTCACTAAAACTTTTCTCGCAACCAAGAGATCGAAACACACTTCTTGACGAATTGACCGCCTTCAGTAGAACCTCGAACTCTGGCCAATCTTGTACTTCAGGAACCAATGGAATCAGAGTCGGATCTGCCTTTAGATCCATAAAGCCGTAGTTGACGCTGGCCTCGTGGTTTTCCGAGCGATAGGGGATCGCTAGTTTTTGTGCGCCAATCTTGAGTGGAATGCGCATGAGCCACTTACCTGATGCTGAGGAGTCAGACAGCGTTCGTGGTGTCTGGCTTGCTGAGCTCCTTTGGCTTGGACAGCAAGTTCACAACTAAACCCATTCCAAGGAATCCAACCCCCATACAAATCCACGCCGTCACGGCCATTCCACGACCAAATTCGCTGCCCGCTGATCCGTCTGACAAGTTGCTGTTAACAAGGACGCGATGAGCGTTGAGAACATAGTCGCCCATTCCTAGAAACATCCGGACAATTCCGGGTTGGAAGAGATAGCTAGCGACATAACCAAGAGGAATTCCAAGCAAAATGAGACCTTGGTTGCTTGCTCCACCATCTTTTCTCGGAGCTAAAAGGATCATCGTAAGACCAATTGGACCGAGCAGCAGGCAAGCAAACCACGCCTCACTGACCGGTCTGCTTTTTGATTTGTTGATTATGTGCCCAATTATTGAACAAGTAATGCTGACGGCGACAGTGATCATTGTTTGAGGTGAAACGTCCATGAATAAATCCTCCGGTTTTTGGTTCTCTGATCAAAGTGCCGGTGGTGATTTAATTTGTCAAGCGGTTTCACTTTTTAACGAGTGCAACTCGGATGCAATGGCGTCCGCCAGGTTATTCGCCGCGTGGTGGGCGTTGCATGAGGGACTCGGTGGCGGCGGCGGGGGATTTCGAGTCGAACAGGACGGCGAAGACTTCGCGGGTGATCGGCATGTCGATCCCTTTTTGCCGAGCGAGGTCGTGGATGCTGCGAGCGGTCGTCACGCCCTCGGCGACGGCGGTCATGCTGGCGAGGATGTCGGGGAGTGTTTGGCCGAGGCCAAGGCGTTCGCCGACTCCGCGATTGCGGCCGTGGCGGCTGACGCAGGTGGTGATCAGGTCGCCCAGGCCGGCGAGGCCGAAGAAGGTTTGCTTGTCGGCTCCCAAGGCACTGCCGAAGCGAGTCATCTCGGCGAGGCCGCGCGTCATCAGCGCGGACTTGGCGTTGTCGCCGTAGCCGAGCCCATCGCAGATGCCGGCCGCGATGGCGATGACGTTCTTCAACGCTCCCGCCAGTTCGACGCCGAGCAGGTCTCGATTCGTGTAGACCCGGAAGCGATCGGTTGCGAAAAGTTTTTGAGCTTGCGTGGCGAATGCTTCATCCTCGCTGGCGATGACGACGCTGGCCGGCATTCGTCGAGCGGCCTCTTCCGCATGACACGGTCCACCGAGCGCGGCGACAGGTCGCGCGCCGAGGACGCTGGTGATGATTTGCGTCGGGCGCGAGAACGTGTCGTTCTCCAGTCCTTTGATGACGCTGAGGACCGGCACGCCGGCCGGCAGTTTGTCGGCGATGGCGGTCAGTGCTTGTCGCAGGAAGGCCGTGGGGACCGCTGCGATCAACACGTCTGCTCCGGCGGCGGCCGACGCGACATCCGACGTGATGTCGATTTGGTCCGGGATGCGGACGCCGGGCAGCAGGCGATCGTTGATGCGCGAGGTGGCCATGTCGCGTGCGAACTCGGCGTTGCGTGCCCAGATCGACACGTCGAGTCCGGGGTGCTCGGCGAGCACGATCGCACAAGCCGTTGCCATCCCGCCGCCGCCGAGGATTGTGATTTTCATGCTGGCCTTGAGCTGATGCTCACGAGAAATTCTTGCGAAACCCCACCGGGC
>CAZILR010000849.1:0-2861 GCA_964539995.1 uncultured Planctomyces sp. | reverse complement strand
GAGTTTCCGGGGCTTTCCGTCTTTTGCCGAGACATACACAATTTGCCAGTGCCCAGGAGAGGACTTGAACCTCCATTCCCGTGAGGGAACTAGCTCCTGAAGCTAGCGCGTCTGCCAATTTCGCCACCTGGGCTGGTCTGCGAGGGCGGGAGAATACGGGGTTGCCGAGGTGTCGGCAAGCGACGGTTGCGAAGTGTCGATGATCCGTCACGAGCGGGTCGTTAGGCTCAGAACTTGTGGCCATCTTGAGGGCCATGCTTCGTGAGTGTCAGCGCTTCGGGGCCTTTCTCGGTCATCAAAATTGTGTGCTCGAACTGAGCGGAAAGGCGGCGGTCTTGGGTGCGGACGGTCCAGCCGTCGGCTTTGTCGATTTCGGTTTTCCAGACACCTTCGTTGAGCATTGGCTCGATCGTCAGGCAGGTGCCGGGGCGAACGACCGACTTGCCGGATTGCAGATCGGGGAAGTGCGGGACGCCTGGCTCTTGATGGAAATTGCGGCCGACTCCGTGGCCTTGGAATTCGCGGACGATCTCGAAACCCTGGTCTCTGGCAAAACGATAGATGGCTCGGCCGATGTCGATGACTCGGCCGAAGGGCTTGATGGCATGGATGCCGATCCACATGGCATCGAATGCGGCTTGCACGAGTCGCTTGGCGTTTGGTGAGACCTCACCGATCAGAAATGTTTCGGACGAGTCACCGTGCCAACCATCGACGATCGTCGTGAGATCGACGTTGACGATGTCTCCCTCGCGGAGCAGGTTGTCGTTCGGGATGCCGTGACAAACGACCTCGTTGACGCTGGTGCAAACCGTGTTCGGGTAGCCGTTGTAGCCCAGGCAGGCGGGAGTGTGACCATGCTTGAGCGTGTAGTCGTAAGCCAGTTGGTCGATATCGCGAGTGGAGATACCAGACCGGACGTGCGGTCGGAGATAGTCCATGAGTTCGGCATTGAATCGGCAGGCGGCTCGGAGGGCGTCGCGATCCGCGTTCGTTGCGTAGATCGGGATCTTGGCCGTCGGCCCGGTTTGTGGCCGCAGCAAAGCACCTCGGAAAGAATTCACAAAATCACCTGTTGGCGGCTGGAGTCGTCAAATTTGGGCCGGCATTGTGGTCCGGGCCACAACTCTTCGCAACCAAGCTGAAAAAGAGCAACCGCTGGCTCAGGACGGAGAAAGTCAGCAATTCACACCACGCGGAGGTTGGGGGACTTGGTAATCCAGCGAGACTGAATCGACAGACCACAGCGATCTGTTTTTGACTCGTCAAACATTTCCAACGGAAGTTGTCCACCAACAAGGACACGCCGATATCTGAAAGCAGCCTGTCAGGATGACGGGAAAGTTAGCTTGTGTGTGCGTCATCAGCTCAAGTTTGACGAACACACGAGGAAAGGACTCCTCAATGCGCTGCCTCATTTGGTCGTCTTCACTGCTGATTTGCTTCGCAAACGGACTCGTACTGCGAGCTGCTGAACCGTCGAGGCCGCGCTCGATTCCGACATCAATGGCTTCACGACCGGTCACAGACGCTCGGCTCGCGGTGACACGAAGTTTGTCGAAGCACAAACAACCGACGCAGCTTGTCGATTGGGTGTCTCCTGTCGCGTTTCCGTGGCCAGAGGATGATCTGGAGCTTGGCAAACCCGGCGGTGAAGAAGAGGAGCCGAAGATCAACTACGGCCCGCCCGCCAACGAGCCTCGCAAGACGCTGTTTCAGTGGAGCTACGGCACGACATTCTCCGGCGGGCCACCGGTCGATGACGACCTGCAAACTGATCGTCCTGACTTTGTCGAAGCCAGCACGACCGTCGGCAAGGGGGTGCTGCAAATCGAATCCGGCTACACCTACATCCGCAACAAAGACCCCGGCGATGACTCGGTCGTGCATTCGGCCGGCGAGGTCTTGTTTCGTTACGGAGTGCTCGAAGACTGGCTCGAGTTGCGGCTGGGTGTGTTCCCATTCAGCGAATCGCAAAGCGCGACCTCGCCAACGATCAAGACAAACGGACTCGAGGATCTGTATCTGGGAGTCAAATTGGGGCTCACCCCCCAAGAGGGCATCTGGCCGGAAATGGCGTTGGTGCCGCAGATGACCGTTCCCACAGGCCACGACTCCGTGACGGCCGGCACCTGTCGAGCCGGAATCAACTGGCTCTACGGCTGGGACGTGACCGACTTCATCGCGATCGGAGCGAGCACGCAGTTCAACACGGCGATCGATGACGGGACGGCCAAGCGTTACACGCGATGGAACCAGGCGATCACGATCAACTACAACCTCGCCGAAAAAGTCGGAGCCTACACCGAATGGTTTGCCTTCTTTCCGGCCGGAGCGGACACCGCTCAAACCGAGCACTACGCGGACGGCGGCATTACCTACCGGATCACCCCAGACATGCAGTTCGACGTCCGAGCCGGTATCGGCCTGTCCGATGCTTCCGCCGATTACTTCCTCGGTACAGGCTTCTCGATTCGCATCAAGTGACGTTGCGAACCTGATGGCCCTCCCGATCCGCACACGCTTCCGCCACAATGCCTCCGCGAGACAACGAACCGGCTGGCATCCCAAGGCGTGAGACGACATGGTCGAGCGATATCGGCGACGAAAGGGCAAACCTGCGCTGCTCGGCAATCATCAGAGATGCTGGCTGTGGGGTCGGCATGTCGTCACGGAAACGCTGCGTGCCGCGCGCTGGCCTGTGCTGGACCTGCACCTCTCCGACCGCTTGCCGGAAGACGAACTCACATTTGCTGAGCAGTGGTCACAAAACCGCGAGACGACGCTGACGATCGACGCGTTCGACCGGCTGACCGATCTCTGCCATTCGCGCGAACATCAAGGTTTCCTCGCCAAGATGG
>CAZILR010000848.1:0-2861 GCA_964539995.1 uncultured Planctomyces sp. | reverse complement strand
ATCAAGAAATCTCCGACGCCAAAAAGCTCTTGGAGACATCGACGCCGGAACTCGCCGCCGCGCAAGCTGCGTGGGAGAAGTCGCAGGTCGTGTGGACGTTGCTCAAGCCAGAAACGATCACGTCCGCCGAAGGAGTCACGCTCACGGCGAAAGACGACGGCTCGATTCTCGCCAGCGGCAAGAACCCGGCCACCGACACCTACACGCTGGTCGTGAAGAATCCGCCGAAGGGGATCACCGCTTTCCGGCTCGAAGTTCTTCCAGATGACTCACTACCAAAGAAGGGTCCGGGCCGCGCGGCGAACGGCAACTTCGTGCTCAGCGAATTCGCCGTGAAGCACGTCGTGGGCGAGACGATCGAAGAGACCGTCGCGTTGCAGAACGCGACCGCGACCTACGAACAAACGGGAGGAGCCGGCAACAATCCGTACAAAAAATGGGCGATCGCGGCGGTGATCGACGGCGACGCGAAAGGCAAAACGTGGGGCTGGGCGATCATGGAAAAAGTCGGCCAACCGCAGACGGCCGTGTTTGAAACGGTCAGCGACGTCGCCGGCGGCGAGAATTCGACGCTGACAATTTCACTGCTGCAAAACCTCGACAACCCACAGCACACGATCGGCCGCTTCCGGCTTTCGATCGCGACTTCGCCGCGACCGATCCGAGCCGATCAAGCTCCGCCGCCGAACATCGCCGCGCTGCTGGCCATCGCCGCCAATCAGCGCAACGACGCTCAGAAGAACGAACTCGCCGCGCACTACCGCGCGATCACGCCGGCGCTCGACGCCGCTCGCAAGCAACTCGCGGAACGAGAGAACGCTCGCAAAGAATTGGATGCCCGCATTCCCAGCACGCTGATCACCGCCTCGGTCCAACCGCGCATGGTCCGCGTCCTGAAACGGGGTAACTGGATGGACGACAGCGGCGACGAAGTGACTCCCGCGTTTCCGGCCGTTCTGTCATCGCAGCCCCTCGAAAGCCCAACCCGCCTCACGCGGCAAGAACTCGCCAAGTGGATCGTCTCGAAAGAGAACCCGCTGACGGCGCGAGTGTTCGCGAATCGCATTTGGAAACAGCTCTTCGGGGCCGGCTTGTCGCGCAAGCTCGATGACCTCGGAGCGCAAGGCGAGTGGCCGAGTCATCCACTGCTCCTCGATCATCTCGCCGCCTCGTTTGCCGACAGCGGCTGGGACGTGAAACAACTCATCAAGTCGATCGTCCTGTCGAACACCTATCGGCAATCGTCGCTCGCCGGCCGCGAGTTGCGTGAAGCCGATTCGTACAACCGTTGGCTCGCACGGCAGGGGCGGTTCCGCATCGACGCCGAGCTGGTCCGGGACAATGCGCTGGCGGTCAGCGGCCTGTTGGTCACGAAGCTCGGTGGCAAGAGCGTTCACCCGTATCAGCCGCCGGGTTATTTCGCGTACCTCAACTTCCCGGCTCGCGAGTGGCAGAACGACACGGGCGAGAATCTGTACCGCCGCGGTCTCTACACGCACTGGCAACGGCAATACTTGCATCCCAGTTTTCTCGCGTTCGACGCTCCCAACCGCGAAGAATGCACCGCTGACCGCCCCCGCTCGAACACACCGCTGCAATCGCTCGTACTGCTCAACGACCCGTCCTACGTCGAAGCCGCGCGAGCGTTCGGCGAAAACATTCTGCGTTCAGGCGGCTCAACCACACGAGACAAACTCGATTGGGCCTTCCGCCGCGCTGTCTCGCGACCGATCAAGCCAGCCGAAGCGGAAGTCCTCGAACGCCTGCTGCAAACGCATCTCGATGAATACAAGTCGGACGCGGCGGCCGCCAACGAACTACTGACGGTCGGAGCGAAGCCGACTCCCGCCGATCTCGACAAACCCGAACTCGCCGCCTGGACCAGTGTCGCACGGACGATTTTGAATCTGCACGAGACCATCACAAGAAATTAGTTCGCGAGAGGAATGTTTTCGTTCATGACGTCTCCGCAGTTTGTCAGTCGCTGGCGAGGTACAGACCTTGGCCTGCCGATCCCAGAAGAACGGCACGCCGTGTCGGTCTGCTTACCGCGCTGGCGAGACAACGTCGGCTACGAAGAGGCCGATCCGGCAGTCACGGGCGCGATGCAGTGCGGCTATCCGCGCTTCTTTTTTCATCCCGACACCACGCGGCTGTTCGCCGAATGCGAGCGCCGACTGGCTCGGCCAGGTGAATGTGCAATCGCGTTTCCCTCCGAGCGCGTCGCGCGACGCTGCGCGGAATTCGTAGCCCGCGAGATGGGATCGTCGGTGCGTGTCGAAGCTGGATTCGACGGACGTGTTCATGCCGTGTTGATGCCGCTCGCAGCGCGTGACACGGCGAAAGCCTTCTGGCAACACACGGGGGAGATCGTCCCATCGCGACAAGCGGCCGCGCTGCTTGACGGTCGCGTGATTGCGGTGGCTGACGGCGCTCTCGCGAAGCAATTGCTTCGCGAGCGAGTGGCTGCGTTACAGGGTTGCTCGGCCGAAGACGTTTACTTGTTTCCGTCCGGAATGGCGGCGATCTTCACGGCGTATCGGCTGTTTCAACGGCTGCGGGCAGAGCGACGGAGCATCCAGTTTGGGTTTCCGTACGTCGATAACTTGAAGATTCAGCAGCGGCTGTCACAGGTGCGGCCAGTCGAGCAAGCGTGTTCGTTCTTCCCGCGCGGGACGGAGTCTGACATCGACGAGGTCGCGCGATTAGCTGCGACGGAATCACTGCTGGGCCTGTTCGTCGAACTGCCGGGTAATCCACTGCTCGGTAGCCCGAACGTCGCGCGGCTTAGCGAACTGTCGTTGCTGCACGACTTCCCGCTGTTGATCGACGACACGCTGGCAGCGTGCAAGAATCTCGAC
>CAZILR010000847.1:0-2873 GCA_964539995.1 uncultured Planctomyces sp. | reverse complement strand
GCTGGAGTGAAGACGGACGAAGTCGAGCGGGGCATGGAACTCGCCTCGCCCGGATACTTGCTGCCAACTCGGCGAATCCTCGTCGAGCTGAAACATCTCTCGTCGTCACCACTGCTGCTGAAGGACCGGCAAGTCTTCAACCTGCATCTCGGCACGCGCGAGGTGCTCGCACGGATCAATCTCAAAGGGACACCGCTGCCGCCGGGCGAGCGTGGCTTCGCTGAACTCCGCACGAAGGAGCCGATCGTCGCCGCGCACGGTCAGCGATTCATTCTGCGGCGCATTTCACCCAGCGTCACGATCGCCGGCGGCCGAGTGCTTGATCCGTGTCTGCCTGTCGGGAAGCGGATCAAGGATCTTGTGTCGCTCGGCACGAAGTGGTCCTCGTCCAGCGACGTCGCTCGGCTGTCCGCGCTGATCGCTCAGAAGGACAGCATCGACGACTCGCCGCTCGAAGCCGCGCGCCGAGCCGGCATCGCACCGGCACGCTATCGGCAACTGCTGGAAGAACTGCTGACGTCCGGCCAACTGCTCCGGGTAGGGAGCGCCAATCGCGGACTGCTCGTCCACAAGGACCGACTCGCCGCGCTGTCGGCGTCCGTGCTGAAGACGATCCGCGAAGTCCTTGCCAAACATCAGCCGCGCCGAGCACTGCCGCGCGAGCTGTTCCTGTCAGGCTGCCGCGAGATTACTCACGCCGCGCTGCTTGAGGCCGTCTTCAATCATCTGCTCGTCAAAGGCGAACTCGTTAAAGTTGGCCCGCACATCGGCCCGGCCGACGCGCAAGTGAAGCTCACAAAGAACCAGCAGGCCGCACGGACCAAGCTGCTCGAAGAGATCACCGCCGCAAGCCTGACTCCACCGACGACGAAAGAACTCGCTGCGACCGTTGGTCAAAAGCTGGAACAAATTGAGCCACTGCTGCACGTCAGTTGCGAAGACGGCTTGCTCTTGAAGGTCGCCGAAGACTTGTACTTCTCCACCGAAGCGATCGAACGAGCACGACAGCTTTGCGCGGACTTTCTCGGCAAGAACGGCCCAGCCACGATGGCTCAGCTTCGCGATGCCTGGAACGTCAGCCGCAAGTTCTCCGTGCCGCTGTGCGAGTTCTTCGACGCCAGTGGACTGACCATCCGCAACGGCGACCTGCGAATCGCGGGACCGAAATTGAGCCAACCTTTGGTGTGAAAACGTGGTTCATTGCTCTTCCTAGTGCGTGTCCCGAAGATCGCGCGACCAGAAAAGGCCGACAAAAAACTCAAACGGCACCTTTCGTATTTGGCGTTGAATATCAGCCGGAACGCGCTAGCGTCCGGTTTGTGCCGAGTTCGAGAACCGGACGCTAGCGCGTTCCGGCTCATCATCACTGGTTATTGTCAGCCATTAAATTTCGTGAGGCCCGCATGTCCGACGTCTTTCAAACGCTCATCACCGAATACATCCACTCGCGACCGAACGCCAAGAAGCTCGATCCGAAGCGTGTCGCCAAGCGGCTGAACATTCGCAAGCGAGATTTCGCGGAATTCTTGACCGCATGGCGGACGATCTTCCAGCGTGGCGTGGCGAGCCTCGAACAGGATCAGCAGCATCCGAGTGAGGCTGTCGGCGAGGTCGAATCGACGGACGCTGTGTCGGAGAAGACGAAACTCAAACCGGGTTCGCTGTCGGGCGTCATCAAGAAGATCGGCGTGCGTGGTGCGGTGTTCATCGCGACGGCGGACGCGGCGGGGCATCGCGCGGGGATGAAGCCGCTGGAGGTTTCGATCACAACGCGCGATTTGAAAGACGCTCAAGTCGGCGACAACGTCATCGTGCAATTGGTCGGACGGCCACGCGAGGGAGAGCGGGCCTACGGCAAAGTGGTCGAGGTCTCGCAGCGAGCGACCAATTCCTTCGTTGGCACCTACGACGAGTTCGACGGCCAAGGCTATGTGAAGATCGACGGCCGCAACTTTGAAGATCCAATCACGGTTGGCGATCCCGGAGCGAAGGGAGCGGCTCCCGGCGACAAAGTTGTCATCGAGATGCTGCGGTTCCCGTCGCACGCGCACTCCGGCGAAGCGGTGCTGACGCGCGTGCTCGGCGCGAAGGGGGAACCGGGGGTCGATCTGCTGTCGATCATCCACGAGTTCAATCTGCCTGACGAGTTCCCGCCCGAAGTGCTGCACGAAGCCGCTCGACAAGCGGAACTCTTTGACGAAGCCGATCTGCGCGGACGGCTCGATCTGACGAACGAAACGATCGTGACCATCGACCCGTTCGACGCTCGCGATTTCGACGACGCGATTTCGCTGAAACGGAACGAAGCCGGTCATTGGGTGCTGGGAGTCCACATCGCCGACGTCGCCCATTTCGTGAAGCGCGGCAGTGTGCTGGATCGCGAAGCTCGACGACGCGGCACCAGCGTCTACCTGCCGACGCGCGTGCTGCCGATGCTGCCCGAAGTCATCTCGAATGGTCTGGCTAGCCTGCAACAAGGCCGCGTGCGGTACACGAACTCGGCCTTCATCGAGTTCACTGCCGAAGGCGTCCCGGTCCACACTGAGTTCGCGAAGTCAGCGATCAAAGTCACACAGCGGTTCGCGTATGAAGAAGTGATGCCGCTGATCGCCCAGCATGCCGGTTCCGGCGTGCGGGAGGGCGTTAGCCCCCCGACCGCACCTGCCGCAGATCGACCCGTCGGGGGGCTGACGCCCTCCCCCGCGCCCAAGCCCGCGCACCCCGTCGCTCCAAACATCATTCAACTTCTTCACGACCTGCACTCGCTGGCGATGACGTTGCGACGACGACGATTCGCGAAAGGCTCGCTCGATCTGAACCTGCCGGAAGTGAAGCTCGACTTCGACAAAGACGGCCGAGTGATTGGTGCGCAC
>CAZILR010000846.1:0-2874 GCA_964539995.1 uncultured Planctomyces sp. | reverse complement strand
GTCAGCACAAAGACGATGTTCGGCCGCTTGCCGGCCAGCGAATCAGCGGCAGTCGCTGTCATCGAAAGCGAGACGACGATGAGACTGACGACAGTGATCAACATTTTCATGAGTTTGGCTCCTGAGGGGCGCGTCATCGGGATTTAACTGCCGATTGCCACAACGGGACGAAGGCCGGGGTTGAGCCGCAAAAGTACATGGCTCGCGGGACCGACATTTCCAGCAGCTTGCGGAATTGCGTTTCGGGATCGTGAGCTTGGACCGATCCGAGCAACAGGCTCATCAGCGAGACGGGGTAGTCGAATTCGACGACGCGGGGATTGGTCAAACCGAGTTTTGCCTTCAGGGCAGCGAGGGCCTCTTCTTCGTCGCCGATCTCGTCGATCAGGCCGTTGGCTTTCGCTTGTGCGGCGGTGAAGAGTTGGCCGGTGGCGAGTTCTTTGACTTTGTCGGCGTCGAGTTCTTTGCGGTTCTCGTCAATGATGTTCACGAAGCGCTGAAACGACTCGTCGAGGATGACGCCCCACAAATTGCGTTCGCGGTCCGTCATCACGCGCAGCGGGTCGAGCGAATCTTTGAACTCGCCGGTCTTCAGCGAATCGGATGCGACGCCGACTTTTTCCGCGAGCTTGCTGACATCGTAGCGCGGGATGATGACGCCGATCGAGCCGGTCCAAGTCGTCGGCTCGGCGAAGATTTTGCCCTCTTCGCCGCAACCCATCGCGACGTACACGCCTCCGGACGCTGCGATCCGTTTCATCGAGACGAAGATCGGTTTCGTTTTTCGGAGATCGACGAGCTTGCGGTAAATTTGGTCGCTGTCGGCGACCAAACCGCCGGGACTGTCGATGACCAGCAACACGCCTTTGACGTGCTCGTCCTCTTTGATGTGCTTGATCGCCTTGAGGAAGTGCCCGGTGAACGGAGGCATGATCGTGCCGCTGACTTCGAGCACGGCGATCTTGTCGGTCGCCTGTTTGTCTCCGGAGCGATATCGCTCGGTGGGGCCGTCATCTTGTTGGAAGTACGCGCGGTACTCCGAGTTCAACCTCGCGGAATACACCAGCGAAAAGATCAGCGCGATCATCAACAGGCGGACGAACCAGCGGTGCATCCAGAACGATCCGGTTGAAACTTGCTGGATGATGATCGGCGGGGGAGTCGTCGTCTGGGTAACGAGCGGTGGGACGGAGGACATGAGGGAAATCTCCGATCTAGGTCATTAGCCGGAACGCGGGAGCGTCCGGTTGAAGAGTTCGTCGCGAACGGGACGCTCGCGCGTCCCCTCTGATTTGTTTCAAGGCCACAGAGCAGACGCTCACCGGCTCGCCGGATTGGGTTGAGAAAGGAAGCGTGGCAAACTTTTCCGGCGATTCCGAATGTGCGTGCCACACACTCGGATTCCCTCGCAACTCCAGCACAGTCGTCATAGGCCGAGCGTGTCAGGGGTCGATAGTAACTGGCGACAGACCGGTTGTCGGAACCGGGCGGATTATTGGGTTGCAGACGGACCCCTGCAATCCACGCCACGACCGACGCCACTCAACGCTTAATGGCCCGACAGGGACGCAGGAGCCTCAGCAATGAACAAGAAACACGGATTGGTGGCGACAGCGTGGATGCTCGGTGGCGGACTGCTGCTGAATGCCAGTCTGGCGGAAGCCCAAGTGGTTTCACCGGCGGACGAGTACTACGCTCCGCAGCGTAGCGCGCCGTTTTCCGCAAAGAAGGCTCCGGGGCTGTTGCCCGAAGTGATCCGCAACGCGGATGCCTCCGACAGCTCAATTGCCCGTCCGATCAATCCGAACGACTTGAGCGCAGGACGCAAGATCAACGGGACGTCGTCGGTCGCTCCGAAGCGACCCGCGAATCGCACCAAGATCACTCCCGCGAATCACCAGAACGAAGGCACTTTCCAACCTGCGAATCAGGGCGAAGCGGCTCCGTCACCGATTCAAAAGCAGTTGGAAGAGATGTACCGCAAAGACGGCCGACCGATGCCGCAGATGAATTTCAACCAGACACCGATTCCCGCGAGTGGACAAGTTCCGAATGCGAATGTGAATCCGAACTCGGTCAGCCGACCGAATGCGGCTCCGACGAATGCGGTGCCGCCAAAGCCGCGCAGTTTGCTGAGCAAACTGAATCCCTTCAGCCGCACGAAGAGCGCTCCCGCTCCGTTGCCGAATCAACCCTCGAAGCCAATTCCGAATACCGCCGCTCGGCCTTCGCAGCTTCAGCCTGGAATGGCTCCTGGTGCGAACGGGATCAAGCCAGCCGGTGCGAACAATCCGAATGCGTTCAACAATGCGGCTCCGCGTGCGTTGCCCGTTCCCTCGGCGGCTGTCCCGGCTCCGCAACCTGCGGCAGTTCAGGGGAACGGACAATTGTCCGACACGCTGCCGCCGGTGCCGGGTGATCCGGGCTATCAGGCTCCCGCAGTGAGCGGTGTTGACGCGATCGCCGTTCCCCCCGCGCCTGCCTCGGTCGATGAGGCGCTGGAGAATGTCTTCACCGACATGCCAGAAGAGAAAGGCACGTCAGAAGAGAAAGCGGAGACTTCGCCGAGCAAGCCGGCCGAGCCAAAGGCCACCGAAAGCGAGAATCCTTTCAGCGGCTTGTCGCTCGACGAGGAGTTTGGTCCGGTTACGAAGCCAGCCACGGAAAAACCAGCCTCGGCCCAGCCGAAATTGGAAACGAATTCCATCATCATTGAGCCTGGTCCGACCAAGGCCAAAGAGATCAGCGCTGACGAGATCCCGCTGCCGCCGGAAACACTCCCCACCGAGCCGGTCAAGGAGGAAGTCGATGCCAAGCTGAAGCTCAACGCCGAGCGTGGCGAACTGCTTGGCCTGAAATGCTTCTGCCCGGTCG
>CAZILR010000845.1:0-2876 GCA_964539995.1 uncultured Planctomyces sp. | reverse complement strand
AAACTGCGCGGCCTGACGCTGCCGCGCATTCTCGATCTGACGCCAACGGAACTCACCGATTGGGTGGTCGCTCATGGCTGGCCGAAGTTTCGCGCGGGGCAATTGCAGAAGTGGCTGTTCCACCGCCGAGCGACTTCGTTCGAGCAGATGTCCGACTTGCCGAAGCCGATGCGTGAACAGCTTGCCGCCGAGTTCCAACTCTTCGCGGCCGAAGTCGAATCGCATCAGGTGGCAACCGACCGAACCGAGAAGCTGCTGCTGAAACTGGCCGACGGCGAGACCATCGAATGTGTGCTGATGCGCGAGCCGGATCGAGTCACCGTCTGCATCAGCACTCAAGTCGGCTGCGCGATGGGCTGCGTGTTCTGTGCGAGCGGGATGCTCGGCCTGAAACGCAATCTGTCGGCAGGCGAGATTCTCGAAGAACTGCTGCGGATGCAAACGCTGCTCGGCCATGACGAACGGATCACGAATATCGTCGTGATGGGAATCGGCGAGCCGCTCGCGAACATGCCAGCCGTTTTGCAGGTACTTGCGGCGGCGAGTTCACCGGAAGGACTCGGCATCGGGGCGAGGCACATCACGGTCTCGACCGTCGGCTTGCCAGCAAAGATTCGCGAGTTTGCTCACACCGGCAAGCAGTACAACCTCGCGATCTCGCTGCACGCTCCGAACAACACGCTGCGAGACAAACTCGTCCCGGTTAACGACAAGATCGGCGTCGATGCGATCCTCGACGCGGCCGACGAATACTTTGAAGTCACTGGTCGCCGAGTCACCTTCGAGTACGTCCTGCTCGCCCAGGTCAACGACGAGCCGCAACACGCGCAGCAACTGGCTCAACTGCTGCGAGGCCGCTGCGCTCATGTCAATTTGATTCCGATGAATGGCGTCTCGCTCCTGCCTTATCACGAACCGGCCGCTCCGCGAACGCAGCAATTCGTGGCCATCCTCGAACAAGCCGGCATCCCCGCGTCCGTTCGCAAGCGCAAGGGAGCCGACATCGATGCCGCCTGCGGGCAACTGCGGCTCAAGCACGAGAAGACGTAGCGCCGGGTTCAATTGAGCTGCGGATCAAGGTTCTCGATCTCCACAATGCGCTGCACTTCACGAAGCCGTTGCTCCGCGAGATCGCGTAGCGGCGAGGCGTCAGCTCGCTCGAAACAGGAAATCGCCTGTCGCAACGAGCGGATCGCGAGGGGAAATCTGCCTTGCAGGCGTCGCAACTCGGCGAGGTTCAGCAAGTCCGTGCCTTCGCCACAGGCATCGAGCATCAGGCGATGCAGTCTCAGCGATTGTTTCAGCCAGCGAATTCCATCATCGAGTCTGCCCTGCACGGCAGCCAGAAGACCGAGATTGCCGGAGTCCGTGGCCTGGCCCTCCCACGAGCCGCGCCATTCTTCGATGGCCAACGCACGTCGCCACAGAGATCCGGCGAGTTCCCAATCCTGCTTCAAAAAGGCGTCACAACCACATCCGGTCAAATCGCACGCGAGACGACCGAGTTCGTCGGCGGACTGTTGAAGCGACTCGGAGGAATGTCGCAGTCGCCGCGTCAATGACTGCTGCTGCCAAATCTCGGCCATGTCCCATTGCTTCGACTGCCGATACACCGCCGCCAGATTATGACAGGCGGCCTCGGTCAATTCGGTATCGTGGCTCCTCAGACCGATTTGCAGCAACGATCGGAATTGCTTGGCGGATTCACCAAGTTCACCACGAGCGAGCAACAGGCCTGCGGCTTCCACTTGTTCTGTGAAATTGCATCTCGTAGCGACGAGCTTCGGCCAGCGAAACTCGTGGGGCAAGTTTTCAACCTGCCCCTCATCGGATGGCAGGTTGAAAACCTGCCCCACAGGACTGCTGAATTGTTGAGTCACCGTCGTAACGCTCCGCAAGAGGAATGAATCCGAGAGCGAGCGTGCGTGGCATCACGAGGTCGGCAACAGAGTACACCTTTTTCCGATGACGTCAACTTTAATGGTTGTAGCGATTGTCCGATTGAAACTCGGCACCTTGCAGGCCGGCTTCAATGAGCCGTAACATCCCCTTCTGTTTCTGGTTTTGAACAGCGGTCATCCGCTGGCGACCGAGGAGTTCAAGATGTTTGACACTCAAGATGACAGTATCGACCCCGCCGAAAGCTTCGAGCTGAAGTGGCAAGGGAGTTGTATCGTCGTAATCCCAGCGGCCAGCGTGGAGACCATGCGTTGGGATCTGATCGAGCCTGCTGCGGCAATCATTCTGGGGCCGCTGAAGGAGCAGAAGGTTCCGATGGTCGTTTTCGACTTGAGCAGCGTCGCCTATTTTGGCTCGGTGTTTTTGGCGCTGCTGTTGCGCTGTCACAAGCTCGTGAAAAGTCGTGGTGGCGAATTGGTGCTGTGCGGCCCCAGCTCGATGGCTCGCGAACTCTTGAGAGTCACCTCGCTCGACACGCTCTGGGCGATCTACGATTCTCGCGAGGAAGCACTGACGGCGTTGGCCGCGTAACGATCGTCCGTGTCCGGCGCTGCTTCTTGGACAGGAAACGCTACGGAAACTCACATGACGGATCGACCGAGAACTCCCGACGAATTCGACCCCTCGCAATCCTTTCAAGAAATCTTGTCGTCGCCGTTGGCAGAGCAATTGCGAGCCGCGGCTCCGCAAGATCTCGCGGCACGCATGGCCGACGAGCTTCCGGACGACGTCTTTGATCCCGATCCCACGGAGGTCATCCGACAGCCGCGTCCACCCGTCACAATGGAGTCGTTGATTGCAGGCATCAAGCAGGATGCCGACAAGCTGGCTCGCGACAACGCGGCACTGGGGGATGTGAAGATCCTGGCCCGCGCGCTGAAAGAGCTGCGCTATGCCTTCAAGATTTTCACACCGTA
>CAZILR010000844.1:0-2883 GCA_964539995.1 uncultured Planctomyces sp. | reverse complement strand
TCAGCGCGAGCGGTCGCACGGCGATCATCTTCAACGGCGAAATTTACAATTCGTCCGAACTCGCCGCGAAACATTGTCACGATCTCACGCTGCACACAACCGGCGACACGGAAGTCTTCTTGGAAGCGTTTGAACGCATCGGACCGGCGATCTTTGAGCAAGCCAACGGCATGTTTGCCGCCGCGTTCCTCGATCTGATCTCCGGCGAACTCACGCTTGTTCGCGACCGAATGGGCAAGAAGCCGTTGTACTTGCACGAGACGCCCGACGGTCTCGCGTTCGGTTCGGAACTGCGAGTGTTCCGCCGCTTCGGCCTGCACCCCGACCCGTCCTCGCTGCCGTTCTATTTGCACTTCGGCTACTTCCCGTCGCCGCACACGTTCTTTCATGGCACGACTCAAGTCTGTCCCGGCGAGTTCGTCGTCGTCCATCGCGGCGAAATCTTCCGCCGACAGAAATACTTCGACGTGACGCAGTGGGCTTGGGGAGGTGGATCGACCGACCCACAAGGGGTCGGGCTACAGGGATTGCTGTCGGACGCGGTCTCGATTCGCACGCTCAGCGATGTGCCAGTCGGTGGATTCCTCAGCGGCGGAATCGACTCGTCGTTGGTCGCAGCGCTGCTGAAATCGACGGGACGCAGCGATCTGCCGATGTTCACGGTTTCGTTCCGCGACGGGGTGGCGGATGAGTCTCCGTTCGCGGCGGAGATTGCGAAGCATCTTGGCTTGAGCCATCAGATTTTGCCGCTCGATGAAAGTCGGTTGCCGGAGTTGATCGACGATTATCTCGACTGTTACGAGCAACCGTATGCCGACAGCAGCGGACTGCCTTCAATGCTGTTGTGCGAGGCGGTCAAGCAGCATGTCACGGTCGCACTGTGCGGCGATGGCGGCGATGAATTTTTCGGCGGCTACTCACGCTACGACTGGTTCCGTCACGCGTTGTTGGCTCAGCGAGTGCCGCGTGTCGCGCGGTCGTTGTTCGGACGCCTGTTGCCGACGCTCGACCGGCGGCGCGGACTTCGGTTGCAGCAACTGTTGGAGACACGCGACGCCGCCGGGTTGTACGCCCAACTGATCGGCGGATCGGCGATTGTCTCGGCCAGCGAATTGCTCTGCGATGCTCCGTCGTCGCGAGAGAATCCGGCAGAGCAACTTGTTCGCGACTTGTTCGCTCGCGTGCCAGCCGATCCGCTGTCTCAGGCAGCCTGCTTCGACGCGGCGTACTACATTCCCGACGACTTGCAGGTGAAGATGGACCGAGCCTCGATGCGCGTGTCGCTCGAAGTCCGCTGTCCGCTGCTCGATCATCGCGTCGCACGGTTCGGTGCCGAGTTGGCAACGCGCACGAAATTCCGCGCGGGCCAGAAAACGATTCTCCGCGATGCGCTGGCTCACTTCGTTCCTCGCCGTTTGTTCGAGCGGCCGAAGCATGGTTTCTCGGTCCCGATGCGGGGTTGGCTGTCTGGCCCGTTGCGAAACGTCGTTCACGAAGCGTTTCGACAGCGATCCGTCAGCGAGTGCGGCTGGCTCAATTCCGCGGCTTTGCTGCGGCTCGAACGGGATTATCACGGCGGCCGCACGGAGTTGTCTTCGACGTTGTGGATGCTGTTCGTGCTGGCGAAGTTCGTGGATCGCGCCTCGTCGGCAACGATCCCGTCAACCACTGGTCCTCGAATTGCGATGCGATCAGCAGCCTGAATTCAGGAATGGCTCGATGCCCACGTTTCCCAATCCTCATTCGCCGCGTGTCCCGCAGTTCACCTCTGGGGCCGCGCCGCCATTGTCATCCACTTCGCAGATTCAGTCGTTCTGCGCTCAGGCCGCTCTGTTCTTTCTGCCGTTGCCGGCGATCAAGTACACCGAAACCAGCTTGACGCTGGCCGATCTGTTTTTGATTCCGGCCATCCTGCTGAACTTAGGCCATGCACTCAAGCTTCATGCGTTTCAGATTCCGTTTCTTCTCGCGCTGCCGATCAACCTGCTGTCGCACATGCTGGACCCCGATGGGACGCTGATTCCCGTTTTGCAGATGGTCTATTTGTGGGGCTTCCTGATTCCGTTTGGCTGGTGCGCGTTCGTCAACATTCCGCCGCAGCGGGTCGCGTATTTGCTGCTCATCGCCAGCGGCTTGAGTTGCTTGGTGGCGATTGGTCAATTCACTGGCTATGTGCCGACGCTGCCGACTCAGAAAATCATCGACTACAAAGACAGCAGTCGTGCGGCCGGTCTGGTGTTGCAATGCAACTCGCTGACGATGGCGTTGACCCCCTGCTTTTTGTTGCTGCCGCAAGTCCGGCAAGCGTCTTTGCGGATTCTGTTTTTGTTGCTGTTGCTGGGTGGCATCGCCAGCACGGTGTCGAAATCGGCGATCATGGCCGTGCCAGGATTGCTGTTCTATTTCTTTTGGCGCGAGCCAGAGAAAGGCCGAGTGCTGCGCTGGCTGGCGGCGGCGAGTGTCGTGGGCCTGTTGATCTTCAATCGCGGAGCTAGCGTCGCCGAGTTGGTGGACAAGCTCAATGCCGTCGTCGAGTTCCGGCTGTCGAATGCCGAATCGTCCTTCAGCGATCGCGCGCACTTGGCGAATGTCGCCTTCGATCACTCCGACGATTGCATGTTCTTGGGCTACGGCACCGATGGGACTTACAGGGTGATGACGAGCGAAGCTGGCATGGGACAGACCGTCCATGTTTTCTATCTCGGCCTCGTGCTGATTGAAGGCTGGGCCGCGCTGGGGCTGACGTTGCTCGGCTTTCTCGGCCTGCTCATGTCACTTTGGACGCTGCGAAAATACAACGATGCAATCTTTCTGGGAGCACACTTGCTGGCGGTCACCGTGACGACGGTGTTGTATCTGAGCTATCAGTACTACCCATTCCTG
>CAZILR010000843.1:0-2884 GCA_964539995.1 uncultured Planctomyces sp. | reverse complement strand
GAATTGCTCGGTGACGGCGTGCCGGTCCTTCAACCCTCCGTAGCTGACCTGTTGCCGAGCCAAATTCCAGCGTCGCAAGACCGCATCAATCGCCTCCGGCGTGCCGAGCGATTGCTTGGTCAGCCGGTAAATGGCGAACGATCCTCGGCCATGAGTCGGTCGGTCGGTCAACTCGGTGACTCGAAAATCTTCCGGCAAGCATTTGAGTTTCATCAGACGTCTCGTGGGATGCGGACAAAGCGAGCGGCGATTATGTTGCCGCCCCACGTTCGTGTCGAACGACATCTCCCTGGAGTGCTGCGGCTCGACGCAGCACTCCATTCATGTGCCACAGACGTTGTGATCGCGAGCACCGCCAGAAGTTGAGCCAGCCCCAATGCCACCGTCACGTCCACGCCGAAAAAAGTTCGGCGGCCAATCCCCGCAACCGAATGGAGGGCGGCGTCAAACCGCCGCACTCCAGAATTCTGGCGAGATCGAACACGAGTTCGGCGTGCCAATTCCCGGTCGGATCTTGCCGCCGGAGCAATGGGCGAAGACGGCTCTCAAGAAAGTGCCGGACGGTTTGTTGGATTGGGAATCGCTGTTCGGACGCCGAGCACCGGTCGTCATCGACATTGGCTGCGGCAACGGTCGTTCGACGCTCGGCAGTGCGATCGCAAAGCCGGAGTGCGATCATCTCGGCATCGACATTCTGCCGGTCGTGATCCGCTACGCGACACGCCGAGGAAACCAGCGTGGACTGAGCAACATTCGCTTCGCCGTCATCGGTGGCCGAGAACTGCTCGCCCAGCATGTCGCGGCAGGCACGGTCACGGAGATTCACATTTACCATCCACAGCCGTTCTACGATCCGGCGCAGATTCATCGGCGGCTCATCACGCCGGAGTTCATGGCTCTCGCGCATCGCGCGCTAGTACCGGGCGGCAAGCTGTTTTTGCAGACCGATCATCCGGGCTATTGGGCCTACATGAAATCAGTCGTGCCGTACTTCTTCGA
Organism: uncultured Planctomyces sp.; assembly: GCA_964539995.1. Lineage (GTDB taxonomy): Bacteria > Planctomycetota > Planctomycetia > Planctomycetales > Planctomycetaceae > SXKJ01. The sequence goes on along the minus strand of CAZILR010000843.1, from coordinate 1,885 downwards.
TCTGCGCGAACTCAACGCCCCGTGGCCCGACACTCCGCGCGGCAGGACTCGACGTGAAATCATCGCTCGCAGTCACGGACTGCCGATCTTTCGAGGCGAGGCGATTCGACGCGACGAAATCAGCATCGACGAATCGCTGCAACTCGCGAACTCGCTGCCACCGCCAACCTTCAACGCGGATCGACGGCTGCGCAAGCTGGATGAGATCGAGGCCCGTTCGTAGCCCTGTCGCTCCGCGACAGGACAGCCGAATGTCGTTGTGGCATCGTGGGACTCAACAGAATTTGGGAGTCGCTGGCGGCTCGGCTTTCCTGTCGCGGAGCGACAGGGCTACTTTGACTCTGCCAAATCCAAGCAGACCAGATGCGTCTCGCTGCGAAGATAAACTCGTCCGCGAGACAGCACCGGGGCGGCCCACGCGGGGTACTTGATGCCGCTCACGGACATGCGGCCAAGCTCTTCGTACTCCTTCGCGTTGACTTTCGCGAGTGCCAATGTCCCACGTTCGCCGAGGATCAGGAAGCGGTCGCCGATCTGAATCTTCGACCCGCGACCCAGCAGCGGAAACGGGATGATCTTACCGGTGCCGTCTTTGATCTCGCCTGTCACCGGACTTTGCGTGAGCTTCGAGAGGTCTCCTTCGTAGCCGGTCGTTTGCCAAATCACGTCGCCGGTCTTCAGATCGAGACAGCGCAGCTCCCCTTCGTTCTCGTGCCGCCCGCTGAAGCCGTAGAGATGCCCATCGGCGTGAATCGTCGTGGACCAGTGGGTCAGCATGTTGCGTTCATCTTGCCAGAGCACTTTGACCGCTTTGCCCGACGGGGCGACCTGCAACAACGACGAGCCTGCCTTGTACGCGGCCGACAAAAAGATCTTGTCGTCGATCACGACCGGCCGAGCGGCATTGACCGACTCACGCTCCTTCGGACGGAACCAGAATTTGAAGTTCTCCGAGCCATCTTTCGGATCGAGCGACACCAAACCTTGCCGCATCAGACAGAGCAAATGCCGCTTGCCATGAATCGTCACGGCGATCGGCGACGAGTAGCTGTAGAGCGACTCGGAGCCGGTCCACTCGTACTTCGGTTTGATCGAACCGCCCGTCGCGACACCATCCCACGTCTTCTTGCCGACGCTCTCCCAAACCGTGTCGCCGGTCTCGGCATTGAAGGCGACCACGCCGGAGTTCGGCTGTCCGCCGACCAGCACGATCAGCAAGTTCCCTTCGAGAATCGGCGTGCAACCGACACCGAAAAAGTTTTCATCATCCGGGATGCGAAAGTCCTTCACGCAATCGCGTCCCCAAACTTGCTGGCCCGTCACGAGGTCCAGACAGAACAACTTCCCCTCTGGATTGAGCGTGAAAACACGCGTCTTCGTCAGCAGCGGAGTGCAGCGCGGGCCGTTGTTGTAGGCGTAGCGGTCCTCGTACTCGGTCGCGTATTTGAATTGCCAGAGGGTCTCGCCGTTGTCGGCCCGCAGACAATCGACGATGTCCTCATTGCCACGAGGCCGATGATGCACCACCAGCCGATTCCCCACCACCGACGGCGCGCTGTAGCCGGTGCCGACTCGCTTCGACCACGCCGTCTTCAGCCCTCCTTCGGGCCAACTCTTCAGCCAGTTCGTTTCGTTGCAGACGCCGGTGCCCAGCGAACCTAGAAAGCATGGCCAGTCTTCTCCCTTGCGATCGGGAGCAGGGACTTCGATCATCGGCTTGCCGACGACCTCACCAGTCAGCTTGGCGCGACCGGTGGCTGGCTTTGGATCGGCGGACAGCACGTTCTCGGCGGCAGTCAAAAGCGTTGCACTCATGACGAGGCTCAAGGTCCATCGCGCGAGCATTCGGTCGTCTCCTGGTTGTGGACTCCCTCATCCGGCCTTC
>CAZILR010000842.1:0-2890 GCA_964539995.1 uncultured Planctomyces sp. | reverse complement strand
AACTACGACCCGCTCACCGGTGACAGCGCGAAGTTTGAGCGGCTCGCGGCGGACATGGAAGAAATCTCGGCCAGCGGCGGCAAGGCGATCCTCTTCAGCCAATGGACGAAAACGATCGACTGGATCAAAGACCGGCTCCCCGCCGAATGTGGCTCGCTCGTTTACCACGGCGGTGTCCCACACAAGCAACGCGAGCCGATCCTCAAGCAGTTCAAGGAAGACCCGAATTCGCACTTGCTGCTGATGAGCTACGGCACCGGAGCGGTCGGCCTGAATCTGCAATTCGCCGGCTACGTCTTCCTGTACGACCGCTGGTGGAACCCGGCGATCGAGGATCAGGCGATCAACCGCGCCCACCGCATCGGCGTGAAGAGCGCTGTCATCGTCACCAAGTTCATCTGCAAGGACACGATCGAAGAACGGATCGACAAAGTCCTGCACGAAAAACGGGAGCTGTTCCGTGCGGTGCTCGGTGATGGGGACAACACAAACGCTTCGCTCAGCCTGTCGGCCTCCGAAATCTTCGGCCTGTTCGATCTGAAGGCCAGGCATGGCAAGGGAACGAAGAAGATCGCTCCGAAGCCAGCCGACGCGGCATGAGCCTCCAGATTGCCGTTGATCTGGGTCTCACCTTGCTTGCATCCCGTTTCCCGCGCCGGAAGGATATTCTGGCCTGCCTGAAGGTTGGGAATTTTCTCCAGCCTGGAAAATAACCGGGAAGAGCCGCGCATCGCTTGAGGGCTGCGACCTGTGCTGGCGGACGGAGAACGGAGCTTGGCCATCGGCAGGGATAGGATGGGCAGCGACAGGATCGAGCCTGCGGATGCGGCGACCCCACTGGAAAAAGAGTGGTTCGCCGGTTTTGCGGGGGAGTTGCGGGCCTTCCTGTTGGGAGTACTTCGCAACGACGACTTGGCGGGCGAGGCCTTGCAAGCCACGCTGGTCAAGGCGCTCGAACGAGGGCATGAGGCTCGGCCGGAGACCCGTCGCGGTTGGCTGTTCCGAGTGGCCTTGAACGAAGCGTTGGTTCTGAAACGGCGAGCGAAGATCCAAGAAAAGTCCTTCCGCGAATTGGCTCAGAACGACGCTCGTCGGCATGAGTCAGCGGGAGGTTCGGTCACTCGGAATGAATCCCCGGAAGGATTCGCTCTGCGGGCCGAGGTGATTGACCGAGTGCGCCTCGCGTTGGACGGCCTTCCGGCCGAACAGCGGCGAGTGGTCCGAATGCGAATCTACGAACACAAAACCTTCGCGGTCATCGCGAGCGAATTGAAAGTGCCTCTCGGAACCGTGCTGACGCGAATGCGACTGGCGACGGAAAAACTGAGAGACCGATTGGCGGAGTTGGACGGTTGAAATCATGACGGCTTCTGAAATGACAACTCGAAACGATCTGGCGTGGCTGGCGAACTGCTACGTCGCTGGCGAACTCTCGGTCGATGAGACAGTGGCGTTCGAGGCTCGCCTAGAGGTTGACCTCACTGCCTGCGACGCGGTGGCTCGCGCGACGGAATTGAATCTTGCGATTGTCGCCGCGTTCGACGCTCAGCCTGCGACGCTGATCAATCCTCAATTCACACCTGCATCTCCGAGCCGCCGAACCACAACCTTCATCACCACGCTGGCCGCAACAGCGGTCGCGGCGGCCGGTGTGGCTCTGATGATTGGGCGCGGTCCAACGGTGAACGGCATCGCTCGCAAAGACGGAGCTGACCGTCTCGTTGCGGCTTGGGCTTCTGGCGAAGCGGCTCGCAATAATGTCACTGAGGATGAAACGCTCGAACTGGCCGATGACGCCGACCTCGATCCGCCCGACTGGATGCTCGCGGCACTGACGGCGGAGGACGTGAAAGAAAAACTTCCCGGCACTGACGAAGTGCGAGAGAATTAACCCGATGCAACTGGCTCGACTCAAAACCTGGTTCGCTGTGACGCTCGTGATGATGGGTGTGCTCGTTATCCGCGCGAGTGCAGATGACAAGCCTTCAAAAGCCAACAAGTCCTCCGACGCGAAAACTCCCGCCGATAAGAAGCCGGCCGCGGCAGACAAGACTCCCGCCAAGAAGCCGGCCGCCGTTGAAGCGGCGAAGAACGATGCCGAGCCGATCGCTCCGAAACGCGAAGCCGCCGCGATCAAGTTTGCTCAGCAGCATCACCCGGAATTGGCGGAACTGCTCAGTCGTTTGAAGACCAGTCATCCTGAGCAATTCACGAAGGCGATCCGCGAGTTGGACAAGACTCGCGAACGGCTGGAAAAGGCGAAGGACAACGACGCCGACCGCTACGCGATCCTGCTTCGCGAGTGGCAAGTTGATTCCCGCGTGCGACTGCTGGCGGCCCGGTTGACGATGAGCACGTCCGAAGAGCTTGAAACCGAACTTCGCCAAGCTCTCACGGAGCGGCATGATGTCCGGCTGCAACTATTGACCTACGAGCGTGAGAAATCGAAGACTCGTTTGGTGAAAGTGGACGAGCAGATTGCCGATCACGTCCAAAACCGCGAGACGAGCATCGACCGCGAATTTGACCGAATCAAAAAGTCCGCCGAGATGCGGAAGAAGCCTGTGACGAAACCGGCCTCGAAGCGAATCAGTGACAAAGACAAGTAACGGAGGATTTTCGATTGCCGATTTTTGATTGAACCGCAATCAAAAATCGAAAATCAAAAATCGTCAGTAATCCCCCTGATTGCGAAGGACGTTCGATATGTCTCGTTCCATTCAACCTTGGTTGTTGACCGCTGCTGCGGCCGCGTTTTCGTTCGGCTCGGTGGCAGTCGCTGATGAGATCATCGCTCCGGCCAGCCAACGGTTCGCCAGCAAAGACGTCAGCGAAACGCCGAACTTCCAACAGCACATCGTGCCGCTGTTCAGCCGCCTGGGCTGCAACG
>CAZILR010000841.1:779-2894 GCA_964539995.1 uncultured Planctomyces sp. | reverse complement strand
TTTGCCGCCACGTTCCATCGCTTGCCGATTGTACTGCGGGATCGCGGCGCTGACCCCCACAACCTGCACACCGCGACGTTTGAGTTCAGGGAACTGCTGACGCGCTCGCAGCAAGACGAGATCGCGATCGGCCCCCGCTTCGCCGTCAAAGAAAATCAACAGCACTTCCTGGCGACCGAGATAACGCTCGAACTTCAAGAGTTCATTCTGGCTGTCGAGTGCCAAAAATTTCGGAGCCGGCCGCCGCTCATCGAACGTCGCCGCCGACCGTTGCTGCGGTGGTTGCGACAGCTTGAACGCGACCAGTCCCACGATGACCGCCGCCGCCATCGGCAGCACCAGCACGCGCGGTCGCCACACTCGGTCAGACACGACTCAACCTTTCGTGATCAACTCGTCGAGATTGAGAAGCGCGTTCGTCATTGAAACCCACGCGGCCCGCGCCGGCAGATCGCGAGCACTGACCCCTGCGGCCTTCGCGCCGAGTACTCGCTTGGCTTCGCCGAGATTTACCTCAAAGCGAGTACGCTCCGATTCCCACAACTCTCGCAGGATCGCGGTCTCCGAACCGCTCGCCGAACGCGCGAGGCACAGACGAAAGCCTGCGTCGATTCCAGTAACAACGTCGTCCGTTCGCAACAACTCCGCCAGCGAGACCGCCGCCTCAACATAAACCGGATCATTGAGCAACGTCAGCGCTTGTAGCGGCGTGTTCGTGCGAGGGCGTTTGATGACACAAGCGGCTCGATCTGGAGCGTCGAAGTTCACAAAACTCGGATACGGCGAACTGCGTCGCCAAACCGTGTAGACGCCCCGCCGAAAACGATCCGCACCAGTTGAAGTCGGATACTTGTTGTCCACCGCTCCGGTCACGCGCCAGATGTTCGCGGGCTGCGGCGGATAAACCGGCGGCCCGCCCAGCTTACGAGCCAACAAACCGCTGACCGCCAACGCTTGATCTCGAATCGACTCCGCCGTCAGCCGCTGTCGCGGCCCACGAGCTAGCAGTTGATTGTCCGGATCGCGTTCGTGGGGCAGGTTTTCAACCTGCCCTTGGACTCGGCCAGGCAGGTTGGAAACCTGCCCCACATTTGACGCCTGCCGATACGTCGCCGACGTGACAATCAACCGGTGGACGTGCTTCATCGACCAGCCGCTGCGGACAAACTCGACCGCCAACCAATCAAGCAGTTCGCGATGCAGAGGCTCTTCCGACATCACGCCGAAGTCTTCAGGAGTTGCGTGCAGCCCTCGCCCAAAGAACTCCGCCCACCAGCGATTGACGGTGACTCGCGAAACCAGTGGGTTGTCCGCGCGGACCAGCCAGCGAGCGAAGCCCAGCCGATTGCGCGGCAAGTCCGCCGGCCACGAGGGCAACTCGCGCGGCGTGCCAGACTCAACCACTTCGCCCGGTGTCTCGAAGTTGCCTCGCTTGAGCAATCGAGTCTCGCGTGGCTCGGTACGTTCCAGCATGACCAACGACGTCGCTGGCTTGAGCTGTTCGAGTTCTTGCTTTGCACGAGCCAACTTCTGCCGCATCGCTTTCAAATCAGAGTCACGGTCGAGGAAGAATTCTTTCAACTGCTGTTGCTGCTTCTTGTTTCTCCGGGCTTCGGCTGTCTTGAGAATTCTCAGCAGGACCGGCGTGAGTTCTTTCGGCGGTTCACCCGCTTGGGCGGCATCGGTCATCGACTTTTGCCAAGCGACAAAGTCCGTCTCGCGAGATTGCTCGTGTTGCTCGCACGCGGCCGTCAGCGACTGCATTCGCTCTGTCGCAGCTTGCCTGCGTGAAATCGCCTCCGATGATTCGGTCAGTTCGATCGACGGGCCGTAGAAGTCGCGAGCCGCACTCCCTTTCGACTGCTCCCGCGTTTCAATCTCAGTGTTGTTGAAGAACGCGAATAGCCGGTAGTACTCCTCCTGCGAAAACGGATCATATTTGTGGTTGTGGCACTGGCAGCATTCGAACGTCGTGCCGAGCCAAACTGTGCCGGTGACGTTCACGCGGTCGAAGATTTGATTGACGCGATTCTCTTCCTGGTCAGTTCCCGCTTCAACATTGACCGTCGTGCCACGATGGAAGCCAGTCGCGATGCGTTGTTCCAGAGTTGCGTT
>CAZILR010000841.1:0-769 GCA_964539995.1 uncultured Planctomyces sp. | reverse complement strand
GGCGACTTTCTGTTCCACTGTGGAACCGGGCAACAGGTCTCCCGCGAGTTGTTCGACCGTGAATTGATCGAACGGCATGTCGTCGTTGATCGCTTTGATCACCCAATCGCGAAAGGCCCAGGCCGACCGATGCCCATCACGCTGAAATCCATTGCTGTCGGCATACCGCGCTGCATCGAGCCACGGAGTCGCCCAGCGTTCGCCGTAGGCCGGAGATGCGAGCAACCGATCAACGGCTCGCTCGTAAGCGTCCGCCGATTCGTCTGCCAAGAATGAATTCAACTCGTCGAGCGCCGGCGGCAGACCGATCAAATCGAGCGTCACGCGACGCAGCAGTTTTTCTTTTTCGGCTGGCGGCGACGGCGACAAGCCTTCCCGTTCGAGCCGGTTGAGCACAAAGAAGTCGATCCCGTTGCGGCACCAATCTCGCTGGCGAACCTGTGGCAGTGTCGTCTGCTTCGGAGGCGTGTAGGCCCAGTGATCGGACTTGGCTTTGGATGGCGTGGCGTCCGGCTCACTCGCCGTGACGACCAGCACGCTCGCGATAAACGCGACGCCAATGCTCAGCCCACGAATCCGCATCTCGCTCCCTCCGAGTTCGACGACTTGCGTGTAGCCCAGGCCCTTGTGGCCTGGATGATCCCACTCAGAAAGCACGATCGACCGCCCCACAAGGGGTCGGGCTACTCCGTATACGCCACACTTCGACGGGTAAGATTCTATTGCCCACCTCACCGCACGCGAACCGTCCGCGCAACAAAAAAAGGGG
>CAZILR010000840.1:0-2919 GCA_964539995.1 uncultured Planctomyces sp. | reverse complement strand
TGTTCACGCAGGACACGATGAGCATCGCTCGGAACACGTTCATCAAGCATGACCTAGAGGTACATCCGGCCGACGGTATTCCCGGCAAGTTGCTGCCCGACGCGCGGCTGATGGGCGAACTCGGTCGCGGGCCATTTCCGCCGACGAAGGGCTACAACCTCAGCTATCTGAAGCCGGAGGCGACCGGGGCCGTCATCTCGACGGACGAGTACAACGCTCCGTGGCTGGCGTTCTGGTATCGCGGCCTCGGCCGAGTCGCCGCGCTGTCGATTGAAGTCGATGGGCCGCACTCTGGGCCGTTCGCCTCGTGGGACAATTACGCCGATTTTCTCGTGACGCAGACTCGCTGGTTGCTCAACAGCGCGTCGCCGGACGACGTCTTCGTGGCGATGCAGCAAGAGGGGCAAGAGGCGGTCGTCAACGTCGAGCTTGATCCCGATCGTGGCGACAGGCATCGCTCGGACGCGCCGACGCTGTTCGTCGTCCCGCCCGGCGATGAGCGGACGCAACCGACGACACCCGACTTCGTGTGGACTGGGCCGAACTCGTTGCAGGCTCGGTTCCGCTTGGAGCAAACCGGGACATACCGCACGCTCGTGCGCGCGGCTGGGAAGAACTCGCGCGAGTTCGTGCGTGGTCCGACCGTGACGCTGCCGTACTCGCCAGAGTTTGCGCCGCGACAAGGCTTGCCTTCCGGCCGCGAATCGCTGTCGGAGATCGCCAAGTTGTCGAACGGTCGCGAGCGCACGGACATTCTTTCGATCCTCGCCGATCCACCGCGCAGCGTGCAGACGCGTTCGCTGCTGCCGTGGTTGTTTGCGATCAGCCTCGCCGTTCTGATGCTGGAGATCGCCGGCCGTCGCTTGTCGTGGTGGGAAACCTTCCCGTGGTGGCGTCGTGCTGCGGTGGCCGCTGAGCTGACATCCGACATTCCGCGCAAGGCCGAAGCGAAGCCATCGTGGTGGTCGAGTCTGCGTCCGAAGCGAGCGCGCCGTCAGACGGTGACCACACCGACTCCGACAACCACACCGGTGCCAACAAGTTCGAGCAAAGCACCGCCGAAGGTCACGACCACGCCTCCGAAGACGACCGTGTCCGCCGCCGACCTGTTCGAGCAGGCGAAACGCCGGGCGTCGAACCGGCTGAAGTGAGGCCGGAATTCGCATCGCCTCAGATTCCGATTTGTGGCATAGTCCGTGTTCCGTTCCCGTAGCTTGGACGCCCTCGTCCGAGCGGTTCGGATCAGGGCGTCCAAACGACGAAGACGTGCCATGACCAGTTCGCGCAACAATTCACGACGTCTGATTCTGCCGCTCTTGGTGTGCGCGACGCTGATGCTCGTGGCTGTCACCCCGACGGGGTTGATCGCGCAACCGTCCAAGGCTGCGAAAGCCGAGCGTGCGCTCGCGAACTTGCAGGCTCTGCATCGAGAGGCTCACAAACTCTTCGCGGACGACTTGGAGCGGGTGGCGCAGACGTGTGAGATCAACGATCTCAAGGAAGTCGCGGCTCGCGTGCGTCGGTTGGCCGAACCGATCGACCCGGACCTGTTGCGGTTTGAGCCGTTGCCTCGACAAGTGCAGCCGCCGATCCCTCCCTCGGAGAACGGCGAGTTCTCGTGGCAAGCGGAACTGCGGACGTACCGCAAAGCGTATTCGATCGAGTTGGACAAGCTCGCGTCGCAAGCGGTGAAGGCGGGGTTGCCGAGTTACGCCTTTCAACTGATTCGCGAGGTCGCGTTTCACGACTCGGATCACGCTCGTGCTCGGCGGTTGCTCGGTTTCGTGCGGTCCAAAGAGGAATGGGTCTCGCCGTTCGAGGCGACGAAGCTCAAGAACAAAGAAGTTTGGACCCCGCAATGGGGCTGGCTGCCGGCCGCGCATGTCGCTCGGTACGAGAAGGGAGAACGGCTCAACGGAGTCCGGTGGGTCACGGCCGAACGTGATGCTCAGCTTCGCCAGGACTTCAGCAAGGGCTGGGAAATCCGCACCGAGCATTACTTGCTCAAGACGAATCACAGTTTGGAACATGGCGTGGCGTTGGCGTCATCGCTGGAAGAATTTCATCGCTTCTTCGAGCAGACCTTCGCCGGTTTCTTCAACGATCCGAAGCGACTGCAGATGCTGTTCGAAAACCCGACTGCCGCCGCGCGAGCCGCCGCGAAGCCGTTTCAGATTCACTTCTTCCGGACGAGAGACGAGTACATCAGTCGGTTGCACAAGAAGTACGGCGAGCAGATCACGATCACCAACGGTCTGTACGACACGGACGACCTTGTGGTCTACAGCTTCCACAACCCGAACGAACCGGCTGAGCCGACTCTGTACCACGAGGCGACACACCAATTGCTCGCGGCGAATTTGAAGCCCAGTCCCGTCATCGCGCGGGACGAAAACTTCTGGCTGATCGAAGGGATCGCCTGTTACATCGAGTCATTCCGCGTGGCAGATGGCGAAGTCAGCCTCGGCGATCCTCGTTTCCTGCGGTTCGTGGCGGCTCGGTTTCGCAAGCTGGCTGATCCGCCGTACTACCTGCCGTTGGCCGAGTTCACGGCGATGGGCAAGGACGCCTTCCAGCGGCATCCGCAGATCAAGAACAATTACAGCCAGGCGTCTGGGCTGGTGCATTTCTTCATGCACTACGACGGCGGCCGCTATCGAGACGACCTGATCGAGCACCTGCGGCAAATCTACAAGCAGGCCGATACCGGGAAGCGTCCGTTCGCGCTCGAAGTCCTCACGGGCGTGGCCTACCCGGACTTGGATCAGCAGTACGGCGAGTATGTGCTCAAGGTGTCGCAGTCGTTGAAGGAAGACTTTTCGACGCTGACGGAGCAGTGACCAGTTCGGTCCCCTCTCCCTCTGGGAGAGGGTTAGGGTGAGGGAGCCATGTGACGTTTGACGTCAACTGCGAGACAGT
>CAZILR010000839.1:0-2920 GCA_964539995.1 uncultured Planctomyces sp. | reverse complement strand
CAACTCGTCACGAGTCACCGGCTCGAATGGCAGATCGACTTCTTTGAGGTCAAATTTCAGCGGACCTCGAAGCGGCTTTGGGGCCGGCAGCAATGCGGCTTCGACCGCGGTCGCGAGCGTCTTGCCGTGAGTCATGGCCCACTCGATCTGCCCGCGCGGGTACGGATTCTGGTCGCCGCCGCAGCCCATCACGAACAGCGCGGTCGCACCCGGATGAGCCTTCTCGATTTCGGTTTGAGCAAATCCGGCATAGTCCGCGTTGATCTGCATCAACCCCGTCGTCGTGTTGTGGCAGGCGTAGCCGAACGCGACCGCTCGCAGCGTCTTGCCGTCGAGCGATTCGACTCGCAGCACCGGCACATCATGATCGACCGGCCCGTCGGGATACGGGCTGTTCTGGAAACCATCCTTCGTGGGTAGCCGGCGATTCATCGCGACGCTGCACCGAGCGTGGCTGTACGACAACTTTGCTGGCTGTGAGTCTTCAATCGCCGCACCGATCACGGCGATCAGCTTGTCGCGCAGTTCGACGAAGTACGACTCGACGCGCTGTCGCTGCTCTGGCTCCAGGGCATACATGACCGACATTTCGAGATCGTCTCGCACGACCGGCCCGCAATGCGTGTGCGAGCAGTTCAGCAGCAAGCCTTTTGGATCGAGCTTGTGCTTCTCGGCGACCGCCTTCGCGACTTGCAGCCGCAACGGCCGAGGAATGCTGATGAGGTCCGTCGTGACGATGGCCGCTCTCGCGCCGGCGGAATCCTCGACGACCAGCGCCTTCGCGTGCAGTTCAGAAAGCGTCCCCTCGGATGGCTTGGTACGCCCGGCATAGCCCGCCATCCAAATCGGCTGACTTGGAGTGATCGTGACCGTCGCGACTCCGGCTTTCCAGTCGTTGTCGTCGGCACGAGCCGGCATTGACGCAAGCAACACGCTCAGGACAAGCAACCCACGCATGAATAACGTCTCCTTTTCCACCGATGGCTGAGGGCCGAAAGCCGATGGCCGTGATCCCAAATCCTCCACGAACAGACGCAGTAGGAAGGATAACGGCCATCAGCTTTCGGCTCACGGCTCTCGGCCGGGCAAATCACACGTTCTCCGGAGGCGCGTGGTGAATTGCGGCAATGTTCGCTCGCCCTATAATCCCGCCCGCTTTGCTCAGGCGATTGATGATTATTCAGATCAAGAATGACTCTGCGGAAAAGGAGACGACCTTGCGTTGGCTGTTAAACGCCTTGTCCACATCGGTGGGCAGGAAGGTGGTCCTGGCGGTCACCGGGTTGTTGCTCTGCGGCTTTCTGGTCGCGCACTTGGCTGGCAATTTGCTGCTGCACGTCACCGACGGCGGCAAGAGCTACAACGAATACGCTCACGCGCTGCACAAGCAAGCCGCGCTCCTGGCAATTGCCGAAGTCGGGCTGTTCGGGCTGTTCATCGCCCACATTGTCATCGCATTGCAGGTCTCGGCCGAGAATCGAGTCGCTCGTAAAGTCGGCTACGCCGTGACGAGATCGAAGCAGGATGGCCGCTACGCGATGGAGGGTTATCGGCCCGACACCTGGATGCTGGTCACGGGAATCGTCGTGCTGGGATTCCTGATCCTGCACCTGATGGATTTCAAAATGGAATTGCGAGCGAAAGAGTTCTACCAGCACGCGGACGGCTCAGTCTTTGAACCTGCCGACAAAGCGAATGCACTACTCTCGTCCTCAAACCTCATCACAATCGTCGGCTACACGCTGGGCAGTCTTGCTCTGATTGCTCACTTGGCTCACGGATTCCAGAGTGCGTTTCAGACCCTCGGCATCAACCATCCGAAGTACACGCCGCTCATCAAGACGATCGGCCTGATCTTTGCGTTCGTGATCGGCGTCGGATTCGCCTCGTTTCCGATCAGCGGACTTCTCAAGGGTGCTGCACCGCCGTCGTCTCAGCCCAAGATGTCCGTGTTGGTTCCCGCAGTCAAAACTCTTCAACCGGTACCGACACCGCCGCCAGGAACGATCGAAGGCGTCGATGATCCGGTCGGTACGGCACGTTAGCTGACACAATTTGAAATCAGACATCCCGCCTGAAGGCGGAACTACGAACTGGTAGGAGTCGGCCTCATGGCTGAAGGTCACGCGACAACAACTCAAGGCTCATCCCGGCTGCAATCGAACGCGCCGACCGGCGACGTCACGACGCGCTGGGATCGGCACAAGTTCGATCTCAAGCTGGTCAATCCCGCGAACAAGCGGAAGTTCAACATCATCGTCGTCGGCACCGGCTTGGCCGGAGCGAGTGCGGCGGCTTCGCTGGCGGAACTCGGCTACAACGTCAAAGCGTTCTGCTTTCAGGATTCGCCACGCCGAGCACACAGCATCGCGGCTCAAGGCGGCATCAACGCGGCCAAGAATTACTGCAACGACGGCGACTCGGTCTGGCGATTGTTTTACGACACGGTCAAAGGGGGCGACTTCCGCGCTCGGGAGTCGAACGTCTATCGGTTGGCGTCGGTCAGCACGAACATCATCGATCAGTGCGTCGCTCAGGGAGTCCCGTTCCAACGCGATTACGGTGGACTGCTGGCGAATCGCTCGTTCGGCGGAGCGCAGGTCTCGCGGACGTTTTACGCTCGCGGACAGACCGGGCAGCAGTTGTTGCTCGGAGCATATTCCGCGCTGATGCGACAGGTTGATCTCGGCAAAGTGAAGCTGTTCGCTCGGCGCGAGATGCTGGACCTTATCCAGGTGGACGGTGTCGCTCGCGGCATCGTCGTGCGGAACCTCATCACCGGCGAATTTGAATCGCATACCGCCGACGCCGTGCTGCTCTGCACGGGCGGGTACGGCAACGTCTTTTATCTCTCGACGAACGCCAAGGGTTGCAACGTCACGGCCACATGGCGATGTCACAAGCGCGGAGCGTTCTTCGC
>CAZILR010000838.1:0-2923 GCA_964539995.1 uncultured Planctomyces sp. | reverse complement strand
TCAGCTTCACGCTGATCGAGCCACCGCCGGCTTCGTAGCGTTCCTTCAGGAGACGCGTGTTTTCCTCGTATGGCACCGACACGTCGGCATCGCCGTGGACGACGAAGATCGGCACCTTGTGTTTCAGCAGGCCATGCAGGTTGTCCAGGGGATTGAACTCGGTGAGCCGCGCACGGAGTTCGGTCTCGGTCAGGTTGTAATCGGCCAACGTGACCAGCTTGTTCTTCATCGGCCAGCCTTCGAGATTGCACACGGGATAAATCCCCACGAACGCTTGCGTCTTGTCGGGATGCCGCATGGCCCACGCCAGCATCATCAGCCCGCCGCGGCTCTGACCGAGCAGGATCGGTTTCGCTGACCAGCCGCGCCGGACCATCTCGTCGTAGAAGAGCGTGAACTTCGCGCTGCTGGCAGGCGAGCCGCGCACTTCTCCGAGATCGAACCCGGCAATGCTGACCCCCGCACGCAAGAAGCTCTCGAAGTACAGCTTCCGCCCCGCCAGCGACACCCCCTTCAACGTCGGCGCAAACCAGACCCACGGCTTCCCCGCCGCTGGTTTCGGAGCGGCATACAAGAACGCCTTGTGTCCCTGAAGCTCAAACGTCTCGGCCGATTTCGGCAAGCTGTCGTCCGCCGCCGCGACCAACGCAAACGACGAAATCATCAACAGGCAAATCACTCGCAGCATGGCTTCGGTCCTTGCACTGTAGGATGGCCGCCCTCGGCCGTCCGTGTTCGGGATCGAACGATGAACCGCAGGACGGCCGAGGGCGGCCATCCTACACTTTGTCGGGCATCACGACTCGAAATCCCATCCCGCCACTTGCCACGTCGGATCAATCCAACGCAACCACGCGGATCGAGGCAACCCGGCTTGAGCAGGGTTGCGGCCAATGTACTGGATGACTCGGTGCAGGTGGTCGAGATCGCGGATGATGCGGTCGTAGGATTCTTGTTGCCACAGGTCGCCGGATTGTTGGAGTTCGGCGGTGATGTGCCGAGCCGTCACGGATTTCATGCCGCCAATCACGTCCTCCAGGTCGTGTCCCTCGAACGGGCGGATCACCAGATGACAGTGAATCGGCAAGATGACCCATCACTCCACATGACACTGCTCGTTCTGAGAGTGATGCAGACGGTCGCGCAGGTCGTTGGCCCAGCGCGGCTCGCGGAAGTGGCATGCTCCGTGCCCTTGGTCCAGCCAAGCTTCGGTGCGGCGAGCCACTTCGCGAGCGTACTCTTCCCAGTCCTTTTCGGAACGCGGTTCTGGATGCGTGTGCTCCCACCATGCGCGGTGATTTTTGATTTCGATGAGCTTCGCTTCGGGCAACGAATCGGCCAGTCGAAAGGTGACGAAGTAGGTCGCTCCCTCCTGCCGCCAGTGAGGCAAATGCCGCGTGTAAATTCGGACGCGCTTGTTCGGGTCCAACCCCCGAAACCCCGGCGGCGGCGACGTAGGATGGCCGCCCCCGGCCGTCCCGCGTTCCACTTGCATCGTCGCATCGTTCGCTTCCCTCGTCACACGCTTCCCCTTCGTTGCTTGCGAAAACAGGACGGCCGAGGGCGGCCATCCTACGCAGCCATCAACGCAATCGACATGGGGACTGTTGACGCACATCGCGGCAAGATGGCATGCCCTGAGTCATCGAAGAGCGTGGCTCGAAAGACTTCTGCGTGATATGCGTCAGAGCGTGCCACAAGTCCGCCCATTAGGCACCGCCCGAAAAGTCCGGTAACCCGATTCTTGCTTTTATGGCTCGATAAGTGAGCCTCAATGTTTGGCTCTTGAGTGCTTGCTCAACTTTGGTATCGACCTTCAGCACAAGCTCCCACAGTTCCTTCAACCACCATTCATCTTTTCGTGGCTTCAATTCGTTCGCATGGCGTCCCAGTTCGCCAATGATCGAAGAGATTGCAGTCTGAAGACCGTGAGCCCCGCGGAGGCTGTATTCGTGCAGTGACCGCCTGAGCGCTTCGAGTAAATCCAGAGCCCACAAACGCAGCGGAAGGTCCAAGTCCGATGATCGAATCCTCTCGATCAAATCACTCAAGACTTTCTCGATTTCGTTTCGTTCGTCACGTGAGATCTCCTCCTCAGAAGGAAGTTCATTGGCCAAGATCTCAAGTGCAACCAACTCTCCATTACGAAGATGCTGGACGAACTCGCCCCATGATTGATCCAAATTATTTGGCTCAATCGCTCGGCGAATGTTCGTAAAGTGTGAGACCAAGAGATGCCCACTCTTGAGATGACTGCTGCTTGCTACATCTTTCTGGATTCGATCGATTGCGTATCTCATCAGCCGTAGCCGTCCGTAGATCTCAACCGTATCGCCCTGTTCGCACTCCAACACGGTTGCCCAAATTTGACGTGCCGATCTGTTCTGTGGCTGACCACTCGCGTGCTGAAGTAAGGAAAGCACTCGGCCTGCGGTATTCCCAAAGCTGTTTTGAGCCACGATTTGTTCTTTCAAGTTCGCTACGGTGATCTGATCCAGATGACAAAAGCCGTAAGTTCCGTCTGTGGATGATGGCTGCAATTTGATCCGGGGAAACGTCTAATTCAACTCTTCAAGCGATACAGGTACTCGCCCGCCTTGCGGACCAGCAGGATGCCTTCGTCTTCTCGATTCGCAAACGATTCGACATCAATCGTGGCGGGATCGCGGTAGCCGAGGTTGATTTGCTCGCAGACTTCGGGGCGGATTTGCGAGGCGAGGGTGACTCGGACTCGCGGGTGCTCGATGCCGCTTTCAAATTGGCCGCCGCCGCGGACGTGGGTGCTGTGGGCGAGGACTCCCCACGGGTAGTCTTTGAAGCGGTTCCATTGCTTCGTGAAGTAGTCGCGCACGTGATAGCCGACCTCGGCGATCAGCTTGCCGTGAGTCACCGAGATCTCGTGCAGGTGCGGGGCGAAGATGAT
>CAZILR010000837.1:0-2923 GCA_964539995.1 uncultured Planctomyces sp. | reverse complement strand
ATGATCGGCGAAAGTCCCGCCATGCGCGAGGTCTACGCACTGACTCGACGAGTTGCCGCGTCTTCGGCCACCGTGTTGCTGACCGGCGAGACTGGCACCGGCAAAGAACTGGTCGCGCGTGCCGTTCACGAGCTCAGCCCACGAGCCAGCGGCCCGTTCGTTCGCGTGAACTGCGGAGCACTCAGCGAATCACTGCTGGAAAGCGAACTTTTCGGGCACGTCAAAGGCGCGTTCACCAGCGCCCACGAGAATCGCACCGGCCGCTTCGAGGCGGCACACGGGGGCACGATCTTCCTCGACGAGGTCAACTCGATGACTCAGACGCTGCAGGTCAAACTGCTGCGCGTGCTGCAAGAACACGAGTTCGAACGAGTCGGCGACAGTCGCACGATCCACGTCGATTGCCGCATCGTCGCTGCCACCAACCGCGATCTGCTGCAAGAAATCGAAAAGGAGAAATTCCGCGAAGACCTCTATTACCGCCTGAACGTCGTCTCGATTTATCTCCCCGCGTTGCGCGAACGGCTGGATGACATCCCGCGCTTGGTCGAGTATTTCATCGAGGACTATGCCGATGAAAACAACCGCTCCGCTCCGAAGGT
The DNA here is from genome assembly GCA_964539995.1 of uncultured Planctomyces sp. Classification (GTDB taxonomy): domain Bacteria; phylum Planctomycetota; class Planctomycetia; order Planctomycetales; family Planctomycetaceae; genus SXKJ01. The sequence goes on along the minus strand of CAZILR010000837.1, from coordinate 2,321 downwards.
CGCGGCGGAATTCATCACCTACTTGCAACGCTACGCCTGGCCGGGCAACGTCCGCGAACTGCAAAATTACATCGAGCGAGCCATCGTGTTGGCTTCCGGCGACACACTGACCGCCGACTTGCTGCCGCCGCATGTACGCGGTCTCGCCCCGATGCGCATGAGTCGCCCGCAAGCCACCGACTTGCACAAGATGGCGACGGAGCTTGTCACGACCAGCATCCTGCAAGCCGGCCCGGATGCCGCCGACCTGCACGAGCGCGCTGTCGCACTCGTCGAACGCGAGGTCATTCTGCAAGTGCTCCGCTCGTGCCAGGGGACACAGACGAAGACCGCCGAACGACTCGGCATCAACCGCAACACGCTGCACAAGAAAATCAGCGACTACCAGTTGGAGTCCGAGGCTCGCTAACCGTTCAAACACTAACCCGAAGCGGCTGTGATTTTTGTAGCCCTGTCGCTCCGCGACAGGATTGCCGAGCGCTTCAGGAGACGTGGAGTGTGAAAACAAACGGGATTCGTCCGACGCTCGGCTTTCCTGTCGCGGAGCGACAGGGCTACTTTCGCCCTCGCCTGCGCTTCGGGTTCGTCTGCTCATTCGGCCGTCTCCAAGTGTGCCCAGGAATCATTTGGGTTCGTCAGAAGTGACCTTGTCCGAGGAGCTTTGAATGAGACTCGCACGCCATCGAATCTGTCAGGCAACCGTAGTCGTGTTGTCCGTGTTGCTCAGCCAGCCACTGTCGGCTGCTCCTCCAGAAATCACGGCGACCTTCTCGATTGTCGCGGTTGATCCAGAAAACCATGTCTGCGGAGCAGCGGTCGCCAGCAAGTATCCAGCCGTCGGCAAAGTCGTGCCGTATGTGCGATCTGGAGTCGGAGCGTTTTGCACTCAGCATTATCACGTCCCCAAGTGGGGCGAGCCGGCGCTCGACTTGCTGCAAGCAGGCAAGCGGCCGGAGGCGGTGATCGCCGAGTTGCTCAAGGACGACAAGACGCCGGAACTGCGTCAGTTGGCGATCATCGACATGCAAGGCCAAGCGGCAGTTCACAACCCGACGCAAGCGCCGGAAGGAAGCCGCTACTGGGGAGCGATGACCGGTCGCTTCTACTGCTGCCAAGGAAACACGCTGACCGGCCGAGTCGTCATCACCGAAATGGCCCGCGCCTACGAGGAGACGGAAGGGAGCCTCGCCGATCGCCTGATGGCCGCGCTCATCGCAGGGGACTGCGCTGGAGGCGATCATCGCGGACGACTCGCGGCTGGCATTCGCGTCGCGAAAACCGGCGTCGAAGGGCATTGGCTCGCGCTGGACGTCGACAAGAGCGACGACGCCGTCGTCGATCTCGCGAAGAGCTACGCCGAAGTGAAACACGATGCCAAAGGCTCGTGGCGCGGAGCCAAACTCCCGTTCCAACACCCGTGCCCCGATCGTCCGAAATTGTCGGCACCGATGAAAGATTGAGAACAGTGCCCCGTAGGATGGACGCCCTCGTCCGTCCTTCGTCAGTCGGCGAGAGGTTGTATTCCCACGTCACCGTTGCGACGCAGATCACACCAGAAGGTCGGAGGCAACTGTGGACCAAGCATTGGGAAGCAACGATCCACGAATCCCGCATCAGCAGCCGCTTGCAACGACCATTCGTGAATTTCATTCGGCAGCTCAACCGACTTGAGCAACACGAGCCGGCTCGCCGGCCAGCGGATCGCGACCCAAGCCGAGAGCGAATCACTGGTGACATCCCAAGTGTGTGGCAGCGATGCCGTGCCGGTCTCTGCCTGTGATTCCTCAATGCTGACGAATGACATCAAGTCGAGCAGCGGTACTCGGCCGCGAGCCCAAGCTGACTCGGCGGCAAACCGGTTTGACACGAGTTCCAGTTCTGGCAAGAGCGTCAGCAACAGCCGTTGATTCAGCCGGACGGATTCCATCGCCAGCCAATGTGACTGCTCTTGATCGAAAGCGTGCGTCTCATGCCAGCGCCGCACGACATCGGCCGCGTCGCCGCCACCGCACACGAGCAGCGGCTGGTCGTTGTTGAGCTTTGAGAGTACCGCTCGCAGCCGATCTGGCAAATCGGCGAGATCGAGAAGACTTCCACCGAGTTTCAAGACCGTGACGCCCATCCGACGAAACTCAGTCAATGATCTTGTTGATGCCGTACTCGACGATGCCGCGAGCACCGGCGGACTTCAGAGCCGGAATGATCGTGCGGACCAGCGACTCATCGACGATCGTGTTGACGTCCACCCAATCGGGATCGGATAGTGACGAGACCGTCGGCATTTGCAGCGCGGGCAACTGCTTGAGCACTTTTTCGAGGTC
>CAZILR010000836.1:0-2924 GCA_964539995.1 uncultured Planctomyces sp. | reverse complement strand
GGACGAGTTCAAGAAGGAGTTCAAGAGCGTTCCGCTCTCCGACGTCGAGATCAAGATCGCGTCGAACGCTCGATTTGAAGTCGCCAGTCAAAAGATCGTGGATGAAAAGGAGGAGACGTTCTCGCAGAAACTGGCTCGCGAGGAACAAGAGCAGGATCGCGAGAACAACCGGCGGACTCAGGTGCGTCCGAAGAATCAGGTCAAGCCGGGCAATCAAGTCTTTCTCAAAGTGACCGACCCGGATCGTGATCTGACCGATGAGCCGGACACGGTCATGGTCAAGTTGGTGGCGGACAGTGGCGACCAAGTGCAAGTCCCGGTCAAAGAAACTGGGCCGCACACCGGCATCTTCGAGGGGATTGCTCAGACAGGCGAACTGCCAGCGGGTGCGCTCGCCAGCGACACGTCGATCGATCACAGCCCGTTGATGTCGATCGACAAAAAGAAGGAATCATTCTGGCTCAGCGAACCGGATGGAGCGGTACCCAAGCTGTTGACCATCGACATGAAAGACCTCAACCCGGTTAATCGAGTGAAGATTTGGTCGCCGAAACCGGACGCTCAGATTCCGATTCGCGGAGAGTTGCTCGGCAGCAACGACGGCGAATTCTGGTTCCGACTCGCGTCGCATCCCGAACCGCTGAAGGCCGCGAACTTGTTCGACGACTACAAGACGATGCGTCGTCGCGTGTACTCCGGAAGCTTCACGAACTACACGACCTGGGATCAGGTCAAACAACTTGCGAAGAGCAACAAGCCCAGCGAGGAAGAAGACGTCGTCAACGGCCTGACTTGGTCGCGAGCCGAAGACGCCGAAGATTCCAAGAGACCTTACGGAGTCATCTGGTACGGCAAGCTTGTGCAACCCAAAGCTGGAGCCGCTCGCCTGCAAATCCAAGGTGTGACGACCGCGATGGCGATCGACGGAGTTTTGGAAATGCCGCTCGGTCCGGGCAATCGCACGGTCGATGTGTGGCTCGACAAGGGTTTGCACGACGTCACGATCTTCGCCGCCGTCAATCAAGCGACACAAATCTCACAGGCGATTTGGGCGCGATCCGACATCAATCGGCAACAAGTCCAGCTCGGCCCGTTCCTGAAGTCGGACTTTGATCTCGCGGCGGCGGAAGATCGCGCCGTCGCTCAGGTCGCGGGACCGCCGGCGTCGGAGATTGTGCTCGGCATCGACACGATCAAGCTCACCAAGAAGACCGAGCCGTTCGGTGTCGTCAAAGAGCGAACCCCAGCTCAGATCGGCAATTGGGCCGCGCTGGAAGATTCGGCCGTGTGGGAATTCGACGGTGCTCAACCGGGCGTGTACGACGTCTTCCTCGAATGTGCTCACGGTGGTGGAGGCGGTTCAACATTCGACCTCGAATGTGCTGGCACAACTTTGAAAGGGATCGTTCCAAACACCGGCAATTGGACCGTCGCGCAGCTCACGCGGTTCGGCACGATCATCATCGACAAGGCGGGCAAGCAAACGCTGTCGATCAAGCCGACCGCGATCAACGGCGGTGGCCTGATGGAGCTGCGATCCGCGAAGCTCGTCCCATCGCTCGACGCCCGTGTCGTGCAAACGCCCGGCGCGTGGGAGTTCCGCTTCCCGTCGAATGATCTGCGATACGTCCGTTTCAAGATCAATGAATATCTCGGCGACGCGATCGCCGTGAATCACGTCGAGATTGGCGGCCGAGGAATCGCGCACTCGAAGATCGAAGCTGGCAAAGCGGCCGACGATGTCGAGCGGCTTTACATTCCGACCGATTCGGATGTGCTCGAACTCTCGAACAACAACACGCTGGAGATCGCCGGTGGCGACGTCGTCTCGGCGGGCTACACCGACGAGTTCACGCAGAACGAGAACTCGAATTCGCTGCTGCTCAGCGAGAAACTGTTCGCGACCTACTTCAATGCGAGCGTCGGTGCGATCAACTACGACTTCCAGCGATTGGACAACGGGCAAGTGCAGAACATCGAGAAGATTGTCGTCCGTGCCGATCCCGGTGAACGCTTCGTAGTGTCGATCACCGATTACGACTTGGACACAACCGTCGGCCAGGACACGCTGGAGTTCGAGGTTTCCGTCAACGATGGCGCGCCGATCAAGCTGTCAGCCATTGAAAAGGAACTGAACGAGAGCGGCACATTCACGAAAGAGATCGACACGGTCTTGGCCGGCACGTCCGCCGCCGAGAGCGACAACACCGAAGGCAAGCTGAAGGTCAAACCGGGTGACCGTATCGTCATCCGGTATCTCGACGCGCAGAACACGTTCCCCGGCCATTCGGTCAAACGGGAATCGGTCGTGTATGTCAACAAGCCGACGACCGCACAGATTCGGATCGTTGAAACGCGCGTTGTCCCCGGCAATCCGAAACAGAACACCGCCCCACAGGCCGTGTACCTCAAGGAAGCCGACGCGAAGGACCGCAAGGAAGTCGCCCACGTTGCGTTCGAGGCTCCGCTGACCATCGAGGTCATCGACCCGGACATGGCCAAGGACAGCAAGTCCGAAGTGCTCGTCACGCTGACGACGACTGACGGAGCGAAGATCGAAGCTCGCTGCGTCGTCAGTGGCCAGCACGCTCACTTCGGCAATTTTCAGACGGTTGATGCGGAACGCTGGGCACTCGAAGAGGGACGCTTCCTCGGCCAAGTGATTCTGCAACTCGGCAGCAAAGCCAGCGCGGATGTGATTCCGCTGACCAGCGACATGCCTCGCAATTTGATCGGCGGCGGCAAGCTCGATGAATCGCAGACGAACTCCGGCAAAGACCGCAGCCTCGTGACGCGAGTTCTCAATCTCACGGGCAAAGACAAGATCACTGCGACGTATGCCGACGAAAAACGCCCCGACGCGAAGCCGCGTGCCGCCGTCGCTTCGGCCGCGCCAAGTGGAACGAGCCCACCCGCAACGAATG
>CAZILR010000835.1:0-2928 GCA_964539995.1 uncultured Planctomyces sp. | reverse complement strand
TAGGCTCCGCCTCGCGGGAGCGAGGCGGCTACGTTCACAGCGTCGCAAGGATCTTTGGAATGACCACTTCCGCTCACAACGCCAATGCGATCATTCCGTGGCGGATGCGGCGTGACGTGATCGCACTCGCATCGGCCGGTGGAGGCGAAGCGGGCTGGACGCTGAAAGACCCGCTGTCGCTGGCGTACTTTCGCCTGCGTGATGCGGAATATGCCGTGTTCAGCCGGCTCGATGGCCGGATGACTTACGGTGAAGTTCTCGAATCGCTGCGCCGCAAGTTCCCGGCGGAGTCATGGTCTCTGGAAAATCTGAAGGCCTTCATTGGATCGCTGGTGCAATCGGGGCTGTTGACCTCACTGCTGCCGGGGCAGGGGCGTTCGATCGCGAAGCAGCAAGAGAATTCGCGACGGCGCGCCCGGCTCGGACTGTTGTCCAACCTGCTGTCGTTCCGCTGGCGAGGCATCGACCCGGAACCACTGCTGCGTCGCGTCGAACCTTCGACTCGCTGGCTCTTCAGCCCTGTCACGCTTGTGGCCTGTGCGTCGCTGATCGTGTTGGCGATGTTGTTGGTGACTCTGCGCTGGGAGACGCTCGTGCGGCGACTCCCTGATGCGACGGCGCTGTTCGGGTTGGGAAACCTCGTGCCGCTGATCGTCGTCTTCATCGGCATCAAGCTGCTGCACGAGTTCGGACACGTTCTGACCTGTCGCCATTTCGGGGGCGAATGTCACGAGCTGGGGATCCAAGTCTTGATGTTCGTGCCGCTGTTTTACGGCGACGTGACCGATGCCTGGATGGTCTCGCGGCGTTGGCCGAGGATCGCGATCTCGGCCGCCGGCATCTTTGTCGAGCTGGTGCTGGCGTCGATCGCGACGCTGCTGTGGTGGTCGAGCGTGCCGGGCTTGTTGAACTCAATTTTCTTGAACGTGATGCTGGTCTGCTCGATCAACACGCTGCTGTTCAACGGCAATCCGTTGCTGCGGTACGACGGCTACTACGTTCTGGCCGATTGGCTGCACCTGCCGAATTTGGCGATGCAATCCCGGCAGACGGTGATGTCGCTGTGCGAGCGAGTCCTCACGGGTGCCAGTGACGACGAACCAGAATTCGATTCGCGATGCTGGTGGACGCTGGTGATTTACGGAGTTCTGTCGGCGATCTATCGGCTGTTTGTCACGGTCGGCATCGTTTGGTTTCTGCATCACTTCTTCGGCCGAGGTTTGGGAATCTTTGCGACAGCCATCTCGGCGTTGCTGGTCTTCGGAGCGGTCGTGACTCCCGTGCGCGAGTTGGTCACGAGAATTCTTCAGCGGTCGAAGAGCCCGACATCCTCGCCGCGTCGGTTGCGAAATGGACTGGCGATTTGCGGTGCGTTGCTCGCTGCGGTGTTGTTGATTCCGCTGCCGTATTCGGTGAGTGCTCCGTTCGTTGTGTTTCCGGGAGACGCTCAGCCGGTGTTCGTGACGGTCGGCGGTCGCATCGAATCGGCGGTGTCGTCTGGTACACGAGTCCGCGCCGGCGAGCCGCTCGGCGAATTGGTCAACCACGAATTGTCGTTGCAGCACGAACAGCGAGTCGCCGAGGTCGCTCGTTTGAACGCTCGGCTGAAGAATCTGGAAGCTCAGCGCGGCAACAACGAGTCGGCTGCGATACGGTTGCCAGCCACGCGCGACGAGCTCGCCGGCGCTCGGCGACGGCTCGATCAACTGGCGAGCGAAGTGCAACGCTTGCGGCTCCTCAGCCCTTCGTCTGGAACAGTGCTGCCGCCTCCGAATGTCATTCGACCGCGAACGGTGGAAGAGTCTTTGCCTGATTGGCACGGTACGCCGCTCGACACAGACAACCTCGGCGCGACGGTGCGCGAGCAGACGTTGTTTTGCTACGTCGGCGACCCGACATGCCAAGACGCGCTGTTGCTCGTCGATCAGAACGCGGTCGAGTTCGTGCGCCCCGGCCAGCGAGTCCAACTGAGATTTCTCTCCGCTCCCGGCGAACTCCGCGAAGGCCAAGTCGAAGAGATCGCGTCCTCGCGATCCGAAGTCGTGCCACGCGAGTTGACGGCCGCTCAACTCGCCCCCGTGCGACACACAGGCACGGGATCAGCCCCGGCCGAAGTCTCCTACGAGGTTCGCGTCCGCTTGCTGACGGAAACCACCCGTCAAACTTCTGACGCAGCGTTGTACTCGCCCGGCAAAGCTCGGATCGCTTGCGGCACTCAGTCGCTCGCGGCGCGTTTTTGGCGGCTGTTGAGGAACACGTTCTCGGCCGAGTTGTCCTCTGCGAACTGACACAGTTATTGATTGGGATGTAGGATGGCCGCCCTCGGCCGTCCCTGTTCGCGTGCGAAACGAAATGAGACAGGACGGCCGGGGGCGGCCATCCTACGGCGGACTCGTTCCTGTGAGGTCGCAGCTTCACGAGGTCTTGTGCTGAGGTTTGTGATGTTCGGTCTGACGACGAACAAACTGAAAGCGTGCGTTCATTCACGCCGACGATGGCTTCGAGCCGGAACGCTGGGGCTGACCGGGTTGTCGTTGTCGGATCTGTTGGCGGCTCGTGCGATGTCGGTCGAGAGTGAGAATCGCGGCTCGTTCGGTCGAGCTAAGCGTTGCGTGATGCTGTTTCTGACGGGAGGAGTTCCGCAGCACGACTCGTGGGATCCAAAGCCGAACGCTCCGGCGAATGTGCGTGGTGAGTTCTCGCCGATCGCGACCAGTGTGCCGGGCGTGCAAGTCAGTGAATTGTTCCCGCAGTTTGCTCGGCAAGTGGATCGCGTGACGCTGTTGCGGTCGGTGACTCACGACGACACGGTCCACACGTCGGCGGGCTACACGATGCTGACGGGGCGGCGGCATCCGCAGGCGAACGCGAAGACGGCGACGGACATCAAACCGCAGCCGACCGATCATCCGCATGTCGGCTCGATCT
>CAZILR010000834.1:0-2935 GCA_964539995.1 uncultured Planctomyces sp. | reverse complement strand
GGCCAAGCCCAGGTCAAAGGTGTGGCCGGGATCTGGAAGGAGTTAACCGATTCGGTGAACTCGATGGCAGGTAACCTGACAGGTCAGGTCCGCAATATCGCCGATGTGACAACCGCTGTGGCAAACGGCGACTTGTCCAAAAAGATCACCGTCGATGTACGCGGCGAAATTCTGCTGCTGAAAGAAACGCTCAACACGATGGTCGAGCAGTTGCGGTCATTCGCGGCCGAAGTGACGCGCGTCGCTCGCGAGGTCGGCACCGATGGTCGTCTCGGCGGACAAGCGGTGGTGCCCGGCGTCGGCGGAACGTGGAAGGATCTCACCGACTCGGTCAACGCGATGTGCGGCAACTTGACGGCTCAAGTGCGGAACATCGCCGAAGTGACGACGGCGGTGGCTCGCGGCGACTTGTCGCGCAAGATCGGCGTCGATGTGAAGGGGGAAATTCTGGAGTTGAAGAACACGATCAACACGATGGTCGATCAGCTCAATGCGTTCGCGTCGGAAGTCAGCCGCGTGGCTCGCGAGGTCGGCACGGAAGGGAAGCTGGGTGGACAAGCTCAAGTGGCTGGCGTGGCCGGCACCTGGAAGGACTTGACCGACAACGTCAACGTCATGGCCGCGAATCTCACCGAGCAAGTGCGCGGCATCGTCAAAGTCGTGACGGCCGTGGCCGACGGCGATCTCAAGCAGAACCTGACGGTGAAGGCGAAAGGTGAAGTGGCGGCGCTGGCCGAGACGATCAACAAGATGACCGACACGCTGGCGACGTTCGCCCAGCAAGTGACCAGCGTGGCTCGCGAAGTAGGCGTGGAAGGCCGCCTGGGCGGACAGGCCAACGTCCCCGATGCGGCCGGTACCTGGAAAGACCTCACCGGCAACGTGAACTTGCTGGCGGCGAACCTCACCACGCAAGTCCGCGCGATCGCCGAGGTCGCGACCGCCGTGACCAAGGGCGATCTGACGCGGTCGATTCAAGTGCAAGCCCTGGGTGAAGTGGCCGAGTTGAAAGACAACCTCAACACGATGATCACCAACTTGCGGTTCACGACAGACCGCAATACGGAACAAGACTGGTTGAAGACGAACCTCGCGCGGTTCACCGGCATGTTGCAAGGCCAACGCGATCTCGCCACGGTCGGTCGGTTGCTGTTGTCCGAGCTGACGCCGCTGGTCAACGCGCATCAGGGGTTGATCTATCAGATGGTTGAGGCAGGGGACGAGTCGTATCTGAAAATGCTGGCGAGCTATGGCAATGCTCCTGACAAAGGACATCCTGATCGGCTGCCGCTCGGCGTGGGATTTGTCGGCCAATGCGCCGTGGACAAGAAACGCATCCTCATCACGGAGGTGCCGCAGGATGCCGTGCCGATCGGCTCCGTCATGTTCCAGGTTTTGCCGCGCAGCATCGTCGTGTTCCCCGTGGTCTTTGAGGGACAGATCAAGGCGGTTCTAGGCTTGGCCTCGCTGAATGAATTCACCGCGTCGCACTTGGCATTCTTGGAGCAACTGACGGCCAGCATCGGCATCGTGCTCAACAGCATCGAGGCCACGATGCAGACCGAAGGTTTGCTCCAGCAGTCCCAGCAGCTCGCCGGCGAGTTGCAGACGCAGCAGAAGGAATTGCAGCAAACCAACGAGCAGCTCGCGCAGAAAGGCCAACAGCTTTCCGAGCAGATCGCCGAAGTGGAACGCAAGAACCAGGAAATCGAGCAGGCTCGCCGAGCCGTGGAAGAGAAGGCCACCGAACTGGCGCTGACCTCGAAGTACAAGTCGGAATTCTTGGCGAACATGTCGCACGAACTGCGCACACCGCTCAACAGCATTCTGATCTTGGGGCAGCAGCTCACCGAAAACCCCGATGGCAATTTGACTGGCAAGCAGGTCGATTTCGCCCGCACGATTCACGGAGCGGGGACCGACCTGTTGAACCTCATCAGCGACATCTTGGACTTGTCGAAGATCGAATCCGGCACGGTCACGGTGGATGCCGAGGAACTCTTCTTCGCCAATCTGCTGGAGACGGTCGGCCGGATGTTCCGTCACGACGCCGAGAACCGCAAACTCTCGTTCGAGATGCAAGTCGATCCGCATCTCAGCCGCAGCATCATCACGGACCAGAAGCGTCTGCAACAGGTGTTGAAGAATCTGCTGTCGAACGCCTTCAAGTTCACGTCGCACGGCGGCGTGCGGTTGAACGTCTCGGTGGCCGCGAGCGGTTGGAACTCGGACCATCCGGTGCTGCGATCGGCTGCGACGGTCGTGGCGTTCGAGGTCTCAGACACCGGCATCGGCATCCCGCTGGAAAAGCAGAGGATCATCTTCGAGGCGTTCCAGCAGGCCGACGCCAGCACGAGCCGCAAGTACGGCGGCACCGGTTTGGGTTTGGCGATCAGCCGCGAATTGGCGCATCTGCTCGGCGGCGAAATCCAACTGCGCAGCGTGCCGGGCGCGGGGAGCACGTTCACGCTCTATCTGCCGCAGACGTATCTCGGCTCGGCCATCCCGGTGAAAGCGAGCAACGAGGGTGGAAATGGCGACGGGTTGCGTGATCGCAATCTGATTCAAGTGGTGCGGATGACCGATCGTCCCGAACAAATCCCGGACGATCGCGAGGATCTGCAACCCGATGACGCGATCCTGTTGATCGTCGAAGATGATCCGCACTACGCGCGCGTGCTGGTCGATCTCGCTCGCGACACCGGCTTCAAAGTGCTGGTGGCGATGCGCGGCGCGGACGCGCTCAACGTCGCGAGGCAGTTCCATCCGACCGCCGTTTCGCTGGATGTGTTCTTGCCGGACATGCTGGGTTGGACGGTGCTCAGTCAGCTCAAAAAAGACCCGGCGACGCGGCACATCCCCGTGCAAATGGTGACGCTGGACGAAGACCGGCAGCATGGATTGGCGCGCGGAGCGTTCTCGTTCGTGACCAAAC
>CAZILR010000833.1:0-2937 GCA_964539995.1 uncultured Planctomyces sp. | reverse complement strand
CCACATTCTTCACTGGCGGGATGCCGATTTTGAGCGGCTCCTTCTGACCGAGGACGAGCACCGCTCCGAGCGTGTGCCGCTTCGCGCCGACCGAGAAGATTTCGTACTCGGTATTGAACGGCACGATGGCATGCGTCGGATCGGCGAAGATCGGAGCGGTCGGGATCGGCTGTGGATCGACGCGGCCCTTCTCCGGCAGCGTGTGCGTGACCGTGACCCACTGCGACATCGGATAGACCATGTTGAGGTCTTCCGCCAGAGCGACGTTTGACAACTCTGAGATCGCTCGATGGACGTGCGTGTCGCCGGAGTACCAGCCCCGTTCGGCCATGTTGATCCAGCGTTTCAGTTTGATTGTGACGCTGGCCGGCTTGTCGGCGACTTCGATCTCCTGCGTCGCGGTCAGATACTCCTTGCCTCGCTCGGCCGTCAGCGTGTACTTGCCCGGAGGCAAATCCGCGACGAACGGATGAGCGGACAACGTCGTGTGCTTCTCGACGCTCTTTTCGCGTGCTCGGTCGTAGACCAGTGCCGAGCCTTTCTCATCGGCCGACTTCGCGAAGAACCATTTCGCTCCATCCGCCGACTGGATGTAAAGCCGAGCCGGCAGAAGTTGTCCGGAGTCCGCATCGTGGATTTCGCCGCGAAGTTCCGCAGCCGGCAACTGAGCCGACAGCATCCCGATCATGCACACGACTGACAGCACGCGCCATCCAAACATGCGAATCTCCCGAAAAAATCTTGCGGTCTATCTTCCGCCGCCCATTTTTCGCCCGCTGCTTTCACTTCGGAAATTCGGCAGGCGGAAAATGGACGGCGGAAGATGGGGACAAAGATTGATTGGCTCGATACCACTCAAAGGCGATGCGAAACGGCGGCGAGAATTGATCCGGTGTCCGCGTGAGCCAATCGGCAATCTCGGTCAATTCGTAGAACGCCCCACCCGCGATCTCGTCCGGATCGAACTGTGGCGGCGTGTCGGTGATCGTCCGGTACAGAACCGTGAACTCGTTGGCCGTCTCCGGCCCGGCGGGAAACTTCGCGAGACGTTCAACCGGAGTCGTCAGGCCGAGCTCCTCTTGCAACTCGCGCGGGGCGGTCTCGTCGTAGGTCTCGCCGGCCGAGACGTGGCCCGATGCTGACGACGTGTAGCACAGCGGGTATTCGTCCTTCGTCGCGGACCGTTGCTGCAACAACAGCCGGCCTCGCGAATCGAAGACGAAAATCGACACCGCTCGGTGAAACAACTTCCGACGATGCACCTCTGACCGAGCCATCTGCCCGATCACTCGGTCTTGGTCATCGACAAGGTCGAAGAGTTCTTCAGGCATTTTGTCCGTCGTCAGTTGTTCGTCGTCAGTTGGGGCATTGCCGTTCTCCACGGACAACGGACTACTGACGACCGACGAAATTACAGCACTTGTTCCAGCACATTCGAATCCACATAGATCGGCAGGTGCGGTTCGTAGTGGACCGCCAGAGCGATGGCGTCGCTGGGGCGGCTGTCGATTTCAATCACGTCGCCGTTTTGCTGGACGCGGAGCTTTGCGAAGTAGGTGTGTTCGCGCAGGTCGCTGATGACGACATCCTGGATTTCTCCGCCAAGCGCCTCGATGGTCGCCTTCAGCAAGTCGTGAGTCAGCGGACGCTGCGGGTACTCTTTCTTGACGCGGCGGTCGATGCTGGTCGCCTCGAACAAACCGATCAGGATCGGAAACATCCGCTCGCCTTCGATCTCGCGCAGGTAGATCACTTGCTGGTCGTTGAGTTCACTGATGATGATGCGGGCAAGTTCCATCGGCACGAGCACGGGACACCTCTTCGTTGGATTGGCCGGACAGTCGGCCGAGATTGTAGAGCCTTTCGGCGAGCGATGCGCGAGTCAAACGGGGGCGGGTGGAACAGGTTTGCCGCCTGATTGCCCGGCTTCGGAGCGACCGCTAGAGTTTGCCCGCAAACACTAACCCGACGCGTCAGCGAGGGCGAACGCTTCTGTTGCGTTAGTGGGATTGGAAGTCCGTGAGTGCTCGCCCTCGCTCACGCTTCGGGTTGGTAACACAGGAGTTTGGGTGGCTCATGAGCGACGACGTCAAGGCGACAGAGACGGCAACACGGGAATCCATCGAGAAACTCAGCCAAGCCTATCGAAAAATCCGCGAACAGATGTCGCAAGTCATCGTTGGTCAGAATGACGTCATCGACCAATTGCTCATCGCGTTATTCAGCCGAGGGCACTGCCTACTGGAAGGTGTGCCGGGCCTCGCCAAGACATTGATGATTTCGACGCTGGCACGCACGCTGTCGATGTCATTCGCCCGCATCCAATTCACTCCCGACTTGATGCCCGCCGACATCACCGGCACCGAAGTCTTGCAGGAAAACAAAACGACCGGCCAACGCGAGTTTCGGTTCATCACCGGCCCACTGTTCCACAACGTCGTCTTGGCGGACGAAATCAACCGCACGCCGCCGAAGACGCAGGCCGCACTGCTCGAAGCCATGCAGGAACGGCAAGTCACCGTCGGCCAGACGCGGCACATTCTGGCCGATCCGTTTTTCGTGCTCGCCACGCAGAATCCGATCGAGCAGGAAGGCACCTACGCCCTCCCAGAAGCGCAGCAAGACCGCTTCATGTTCAAGGTCCACGTCGGCTATCCGAACTTCGCCGAAGAAAAACAGATCGCGAAGCAGACGACCGGCATTCACAACGATGCCGTCGAAGCGGTCCTCGACGATGACGACATCATTGAACTGCAACGGATCGTCCGCCAAGTGCCGGTGACCGATCACGTCGTCGAATTTGCTCTCGCGATCACTCGTCAAACGCGAGTCCGTCAACCCGGCACCCCCGACTTCGTCAACGAATGGCTGAGCTGGGGAGCCGGCCCGCGCGCCGTGCACTACCTGCTGCTCGGCGGAAAATCGCGAGCGCTGCTC
>CAZILR010000832.1:0-2937 GCA_964539995.1 uncultured Planctomyces sp. | reverse complement strand
GATCCACAGCCTTCGCGTTCCGAGCTTCCGATTGTCCCGGCGCTGGTTGTCTCCTCGTTGCTGGGCGGCCTGATCGCACTGGGGCTGTTCGGCCTGTGGCGGTTTGCGATGCCCGGAGCAGTGAATCCGGCGGAGCGAGTCGCCTCTGCACCAGGAGTCGCGCTGTCATCATCTGCGTCAGCCGAGTTCGTCGAATTCCTGCCGCCGCTCACGCCCCAGGAGCAACGAATCGAAGAGGCGTTAGAGAGACCGGCCGAGTGCGACTTCGTGGACACACCACTGGCGGACGCTGTGGCGTTCCTCGCGGAGTCTACCTCGATCAAGATGGTCATTGATGTCGAAGCACTCACCGAGGAAGGTATCGCGACTGGCACGCCGGTGACGCGAGAGCTGAGTGGCCTGAAGCTGCGGTCGTTGCTGCGTTTGACTTTGTTACCGTTGCAACTCACCGTGGTTCCAAGAGACGACGTTTTGTGGGTAACTACGTTAGCGAAGGAGCAAGATCACTTCTTCACGCGCACATATCCAGTGTCCGATCTCTGCCGCGTGCCCGGATCAGGCATCCTAGATTTTCAGGGACTGATGCTGTCGCTGGAGGGTGCAACCTCCGGCCCGTGGCAAAACCAGAGTGAAGGTGGCGTCATGACGGAGATGGTAAGTACCGGCAGTCTCAGCATTCGGCATTCGTACAAAGTCCATCGCCAGATTCTCGAATTACTGCGAAGCCTGCGTGCGGCGCAAAAGAGCAATCTGCTCAATGCCAGCAAGAGCGAACTCCAGAAGTGGGACGAACAACGCGCTGCCGCCGCATCGGCGTTGCTGAAGCGACCGGCTGCTCCGGTGGAATTTGTCGAGGTGATCCGCGAACCCCAAAATGAAAGAGATAGGCGCATAGAGAGCAGCTTGGTCAAGTCGCTCTCGATGAGATTTCAGGAGACACCGATTATCGAAGTCGTCGCCTCTTTCGCCCGGCAACTTTCGATCAACGTCGTGCTCGACAACGAAGCTCTGACGGAAGAGGGGATTGCGACGGACACACCGGTCACCTTTCAACTCCAACAAATCACCGGTCGTTCCGCATTGGAACTGCTGCTGCGGCCGCTCCAACTGTCAGCGGTCATCGACAACGAAGTGCTGCTGATCACGACGGCTCAGAAGGAGAAAGAAAAACTGGTCAGCCACACCTATCCGGTCTCCGACGTGGTTGGTCCGCACGAGGACTTTCAATCGCTGATGATGATGCTCGAAACCAGCACCAGCGGCCCCTGGATGAACTCGCACGGCGAAGGAGGCACGATGACCGAGTTTCAGACGGCCGGCAGCCTGGTCGTCCGACAGACGCAGGCGGTCCAGCGACAGGTGCTGAACTTGCTGCGTCAGCAACGCGAGGCTCAGCGCCTGCTTCCGATCAAATCGGGGAAGACGTTGCCAAGCCGCCGTTGAGGGCGTTGCGTGAATGTTCAAACCGACGCCACGCAGACAAGATCGGAGACGCACTTCATCGCTTCGAGGCGGCGACGTTTCTACCATTGCCGCTCAAGATGACTTTCATGCCTCTCACTCGTCGCGAATTGATCCTGACGCTGCTGGGCGCACCGGCATTGCTCACGTCGGGATGTTCGGCAGCGCGGCGTTTGCCACCGGCCGGCGAGCTGCTTGGCCAGTCGCTGGAGATTGGACATCGCCTGCGAGACGGCTTTCGGCCGCAGCCGAGTGAAGATCAGTGGCAGGACGTCGGCGTGGTCATCGTGGGGGGCGGAGTCGCCGGGCTTTCGGCGGCGTGGCGATTGAAACAAAACGGCTGCGAGGATTTCGTGGTCCTGGAATTGGAGTCTCAGCCCGGAGGGACATCGCGATCGGGGCGCTGCGATCTCACGCCGTATCCGTGGGGCGCTCACTACTTGCCGGTGCCGCTGGCTCACAACCGCGATCTAATTCGGCTGCTCGACGAAATGGGTGTCGTCGAATCGCTGGCCGACGACGGATCGCCGGTCATCGCCGAACAGTTTTTGTGCCGCGATCCCGATGAGCGAGTGTTCGTGGACGGTGAATGGATCGAAGGTTTGTATCCGACGACGGGAGCATCGGAGGATGACCTCGCGCAGCTCGCCGCGTTTCGGAAAGAGATCGACCGCTGGTCCGCATGGCGCGACGCAGCCGGTCGCCGAGCGTTCTCGATCCCGATTCGCCACGCGACTGATGATCCAGAAGTCTTGGCGCTCGACAAGCAGTCGATGGCCGAGTGGCTGCGCCAGCACGGTTGGACCTCACCGCGATTGCACTGGCTGATCGATTACAGTTGCCGCGACGACTACGGCCTGACCGCGGAGCAAACCAGTGCGTGGGCCGGCGTGCTGTACTTTGCCGCTCGGCTGAAGGAGCCGGGGGCCGATCATCAGCCGCTGATGACCTGGCCGGAAGGGAACGGCCGAATCGTCGAGCACTTGGCGTCGCAAGCGGGGACGCGGTTGAAGACTGGCGTGGCCGTGACACGGGTTTCAGGCTCACCGCCATCTAGCAACGTCTCGAATCAGCCGCAGGGCGCTAGCCCCCGGTTGCACGAGGTTCAACCGGCGGCTAGCGCCCAGCGGCTGAAGGACAACGAGCGACTGGAAGTCCTCGCGTTCGACACGGCGTCGGAACAGCCGATCGGTTTTAGGGCGAAGTCCGCCATCTTCGCCGCTCCGCAGTTTCTCGCCCCGCGTTTGATCGACGGATTTGCGGAACGAACCGGCCGCAGTGCCGGGCAGTTTGAGTACGGCTCTTGGCTAGTGGCGAACGTGCATCTCAGCCGCCGTCCGCGCGAGTCGAGCTTCCCGCTGAGTTGGGACAATGTGATTCACGACAGCCGCTCGCTGGGCTATGTCGTCGCGACGCATCAGTCGGGCAACGATCACGGGCCGACGGTGTTGACGTGGTATCACCCGCTCTGCGACG
>CAZILR010000831.1:0-2939 GCA_964539995.1 uncultured Planctomyces sp. | reverse complement strand
TCTTTCACTTGAGCTTGCCCTCGAAACTGCTGCCGCCAGTGAACGATCGCGTGGCTAAGTTCCGACTGCGTCCATTTTTCAATGGCCTCGTGCGACGACTTGCCGGTCGGACGCACGAAGACAAACGAGTCGAGGAACGCATCGTCGATCGGGCCTTGCAAGCCGGGGCGTTTGAGAAGCCCAGCATTGGCTCGTGGTCCAACTTTCCAAGTGGCTCCTTGCTTGTGCAATGCCACATGCCACGACCGATCCGAACCGGCCTTCGGAGCATCGAGTGCTTGCGGCTGACCGCCTTCGCTAATGATCACTTTCACGGGTGAGTCACTACTGAACGGTGCCAGTCCCGAAGGAATCGTCAGCGCCAGCACGGCGACATTCGATGTATTCAAGACAATTTCGGTCGAAAGCGGATTGGTCTGGATCGAAGCTCGCACCGTGGCTTTTTCCCAATGCTCACCAAGCTCGTGAACCGTGACCCAATTCATTCGAGGGTAACGAAGCGTGTACGTCGTGAAACGAACGTCCAACGGCAACGGATTGCGACCGAGAGCCATGATGCTGTCCATGCGGCGGTCAATTTCCAGCTTCGCCGCCGGATGATAGGCGTGAGCCGTGTCCGGCCCGATCAGGTGCGTGAGTTCAATCCCTTCGGCCTTGAGCGCGGTGGCCATGACGTCGGCCGCTTGCTTCTGGCGATCTTTGTCTCCGCTGTAAGCGACCGTCGGCAACTGAGCGAGATTCGCCGCCCAGTCGGTGCAGTCATACATGTGCCATAGCTTCTGCTCGTACCACGTCGGTTCGAGCGTCTCGTTTTGAAAGACCTTCAGGAAATCAGGCGTCTCCGAGAAACCGGCCCCCGGAGCCGCTGCGGCCCATCGGTCGGTGTAATGCACGGCGAACTGCCAACAAGCCGCACCGCCCATCGAGAACCCGCGCACCGCAATGCGGTCATCGTCGATGCGGTAGCGACGCTTCACCGACTCAATCGCTTCGAGCGAGTCGATCTCGCCCGCCAATTTGTTCGCGTTGCAGTAGCGGCCGTAGGGATGTAGCACGATCGTGTCGGTCGGCGTGAACTGTCCTTTGTTCTTGCGACGGTCTTCCAAGAAGTTGACCTCGCTGAGCACCTCGCCTCGGCCGTGAAACCACAAATCCAATCGCCAGCGATGAGGCCCGGTCGGAGTGAAGGATTCCGGCACGACCAGTCCATACGGCTGCACGCTGCCGTCGATCTTCGAGACGTACCCGCGCGGCACGAGTCCCGTCGCCGTCGTCCACGGAGCCTTGCCGCGCTTCAATTGCTCCGCGCGAGCCAGCCCGTCGTTGAGCAGCGATTTCGCCGTGTTGATTTCCTGTGGCTTAAAGAACTCGTGATAGGTCAGCGCGTCACTCACCCCCTTGTGGTAGATGACGACATCGGGCAACAGCTCTTGCGTGCGAGCGTCCTTCTTCTGAGCCAGTTCGTCGATGGCGGCCTTGAGCTTCTTGAGACCATCTTCCAGGTCATCCCGTTCCGCCTCCGGTACCTCGATGCCCGCCGGAGGAATGGGGCGAACCTTCTCGGCTTGATTGTCCGCCGGGCCATCGGCAAAGGCAGGGACACAACTGGCGGAACACAGAACGGCAATGAAAACAGAAAGCCAAGCCTGACGCATGATGCTGCTCCACAAGATGAGTAGCTGAATTGGCCGGGAAGAGTATCAACCCCGCCGTGATGAAAACACACAGACGCCATCTCGCTTGTGTTCGGCGCGGGTCGCCTACACCGACACGGCCATGCGTTCGTGAAGAAACTCCGGTGCGAAGTCTGCGTAGTTGGGCCAAGCGATCGTGTGTAGCTCAGGATCGAATCGCATTCGACGAAACTCGGCGATGTCTCGCAGAGGCTCGAAGACTTCGCCGTAAAGTTCATTTTGCAGATCGACTTCGCCCTCAGACCCGTCGTTGAAACGGAGCCAGACGACATAATCGCGGACGTACCGCGCTTCGCACACATGGAGGATCATGATTCAGTCCAATGGGGGAATCGGCTTGAGGACTTTGTTCTGCCGAGCCAACTCCCAATCTTCGAGCAACTCGGTCTGGTGAAGTTCACGCCATTCGTTGACCAGCGAGATGACTCGCCGGGAAACACTGCCGGTCGCGATCCCCGTTTGAATCTCGACCGTTGATTCCGCTTCTCCGTACTTTGCATGAAAGTGCGGAGGAGCGTGATCGCGATGATACATCACGATCGAGATCCCGAAAAAGCGGCTAATGACCGGCATCTCGAATCCTCACTCGAATTTGCGCGCTCCACACGAACGACGGACTTTACTCCGCGACGGCTTCCTTGAGCCGGGCCTCGTAGATTTTGGCGGCTTCGTCGTAAGCGGCTTTGGCGGTGGCGCGTTCGGGGTCGCGGATTTGGTTTTTCTTGGCGTTCCAGCAGACATCGACGGCTTGTTTGCACCAGTCGATGCTCTTCTTGCTGGCTCGGACCGGTTGGCCGCCGACTTCGACCCAAATCGGGTTCGTGTGGACGCTCGGCAGGATGCGCACGGCGACCCAGCTTGATTGCTTGATCGGGATGTCGAAGCTCAGCGGTTGAGTCTTGCCGTCGGCGGTGATGTTCTTCGTGGCGGCGACTTGGCCGTTGACGATGATCTCGACGGGAACTTCGCGCGTTTGGCCGACTCGGCACCGTTCGATGTGCCAGTACGGCTTCGCGTCGAGGCGGCGATTGCGGATCGACTCGGTGTTGTCGCTCATCTTTTCGGCGAGCAGTGCGTTGACGTCGAAGCTGACCTTCACATTAGCAGGCTTCGCGAGTTCGACGGTGCTGAGCTTCTTCGAGGAGCCAGGCTCTCCGACGGAGACGGTCGAGATGATGGAATCCGTGACAGCCGCAGTGGCCGGGGCAGTCACTTTGAAGTCGAGCACATGACTCAGGCCGTCGC
>CAZILR010000830.1:0-2941 GCA_964539995.1 uncultured Planctomyces sp. | reverse complement strand
ATGGTTAGGCGATGCCATTGATCCGGATGTGCGGCAGAGTTCCGGTCGCGGCTCGGACTTGGACGAGAGTCGAATGCCTTCTCTGTAAACCTTCTGGACGAAAGGCCTGAGAAATGAATCGCGTCGCATGGCTGCTCTGCTTGATGATCTCCGTCGTTCTTTGTGTGGCTGACAACATCCGAGCCGCGGACAGCCTGGCTGGCAAGCGGCCGAACATCGTCTTCGTGCTGACCGACGACCAGGGCTACGGCGACCTGTCATGTCACGGCAATCCGATTTTGAAGACGCCGAACATCGACCGCCTGCATCGCGAAGGGGTTCGCTTCACCGACTTCATGGTCAGCCCGACTTGCTCACCGACACGCTCGGCGTTGATGACTGGCCGGCATGAGTTCCGCAACGGCATCACGCACACGATCAACGAACGTGAACGGCTGACGTTGTCGGCGACGACGTTGGCTCAAGTACTGAAGTCCTCCGGCTACGCGACGGGGATCTTCGGCAAATGGCATCTCGGCGACGAGCCGGATCACTGGCCCAGCCGTCGCGGGTTCGACGAGATGTTCATTCACGGAGCCGGTGGCATCGGCCAATCGTATCCCGGAAGCTGCGGAGACGCTCCAGGCAACACCTATTTCAGCCCGGCAATCCTGCACAACGGCAAATTCGAGAAGACCAACGGCTATTGCACCGATGTCTTCTTCGCTCAGGCGCTCAAATGGATCGAAGCCACGAAAGGCAAGCAGCCGTTTTACGCTCACATCGCGACAAACGCTCCGCACGGACCGCTGCAAGTGCGGCCGGAGGACGAGGCTCGCTACGCCGGCAAAGTGGACGACCCGAACGCGGCGAAATTCTTCGGCATGATCGCCAACATCGACGACAACGTCGGCAAGCTGCTCGCGAAGCTCAGCGAATGGGGCATCGAGCGCGACACGCTGGTCATCTTCATGAACGATAACGGCGGCACCGCGGGCGTGAAGGTCTTCAACGCCGGGATGCGTGCCCAAAAAGGGACTCCTTGGATCGGTGGCATCCGAGCAAGCTCCTTCTGGCGTTGGCCCGGAACGCTCACGCCGGCTGACTGCGGCCGGCTCGCGGCTAACATCGACTTCTTTCCGACGCTGGCGGAACTCGCTGGAGCGAAGCTGACGGACGGCTTGAAAAAACAGGTCGAAGGCCGCAGCCTCGTGCCGCTGTTGTCGAACCCGCAAGCGGAATGGGCGGATCGCACGCTCTTCACGCATGTCGGTCGTTGGCCAGTCGGAGCCGACCGCTCGAAGTTCAAGTACGCGACGTGCAGCATCCGCAACTCGCAGTTCCAAATGGTCACCGCCTCGAAGGGAGAGACCAAAGATTGGCAACTCTTTGATCTGACGGTCGATCCCGGCGAAAAGACCGACATCGCCGACAAACATCCGAACGTCGTGAAGCAACTCGACGCCGAATACGACCGCTGGTGGGAGTCAGTCCAACCGCAACTCGTCAACGAAGACGCCGTCGTGCCCGCCGAGAATCCGTTCAAGACACTGTTCAACCAACAGTTCGCGGCGGTGAAATCTGAAGAGACGACAAGGACGGAAGCGACCAAAAAGAAGGTGGCAGACGCGCCGAAGAAAGCGAATCCGTCGCTTGAAAAAATCACCGACGATCCCGCCCTGCCGCGCGTGTTGCTGATCGGCGATTCGATCTCGATGGGCTACACGTTGCCGGTTCGCAAGCTGCTCGCCGGGAAAGCCAACTTGCACCGCATTCCGGTCAACGGCGGGCCGACGACCAATGGCGTGAAGAATCTCAAGGCGTGGCTCGGCGACGGCAAGTGGGACGTCATCCACTTCAACTGGGGACTGCACGACCTCAAGCTGATTGATGACAAGCATCAAGTTCCCATCGACGAGTACGAGAAGAATTTGCGCGAACTCGTCACGCAGATGAAAGCGACGGACGCGAAGTTGATCTGGTGTTCGACCACGCCCGTGCCTGACGGAGCTTCGATTCGCAACAAAGAGGACGGCCCGAAGTACAACGCCGTCGCCAAGAAGATCATGGACGAGATGAACGTGCCGATCGACGATCTCTACGAGTTCGCGTTGCCGCAGCTCGACAAGATTCAGCTCAAAGAGAACGTCCACTTCTCACCAGTCGGTTCGGAGGTGCTCGCTCAGCAGGTCGTGAAGTCCATCGAACAGCACCTGCCGAAGAAATAACTTCGGTCGTCGGAGCATCGCTGTGTGCTAAATGGTCTCGTAGCCGCACTCGCCAGAGTGTGGGCCACACACGTTCTGGCGAACGCGGCTACGGTCGGAAAAGTTCTGTCATTCGCCCAACAAGGATCACTGCCATGAGAACCGTGCTCTCGACTCTCACTGCCGTCGCCTGTTGCTTTGGTTTCGGAGTCACAGCCTTCTCGGCCGACGCCGCCAAGCCCAACGTGCTGTTGATTGTCGCGGACGATCTCGGCTGGGGAGAACTCGGCTGCCAAGGGAACAGCGAAATTCCGACGCCACACATCGACTCGCTGGCCAAGAATGGCATCCGCTTCACGAGCGGTTACGTCAGTGGCCCGTATTGCAGCCCCACGCGAGCCGGCTTGATGAGCGGTCGCTATCAGCAACGCTTCGGCCATGAGTTCAATCCCGGACCAACAGCGCCGGACAATTTCGGAATCAAACAGACCACGATCGCCGATCGGCTCAAGGCAGCGGGATACGCCACCGGGATGTTCGGCAAATGGCACCTCGGCGACGATGACTCGCATCCGCTGAAGCGCGGCTTCGACGAGTACTACGGGTTCCTCGGCGGAGCGCACTCGTATCTCGAAATCGGACAGCGACGCAACGCGGTCCTGCGCGGAAATGAGCCGGTCGACAAAATGGAATTCACGACGCTCGACTTTGCCCGCGAAGCGAACAAGTTCATCGACAAGAACCGCGACAAGCCG
>CAZILR010000829.1:0-2954 GCA_964539995.1 uncultured Planctomyces sp. | reverse complement strand
GCGGAGCCGTGCAGAAGCCGGCTCCGCTTTTTTGTTTCGCGAGGCGGTGCCGGCGACACTCCCTCACCACAACGAACCCGCAGTTCTTGCCGAACGGGACCAATCTAGGAGCCTTGAGCCGCCCTACAACCGGCACATCCGGAAACTCTTGCCAAAGCTACGGCGACCACCCAACCGATACTGATTCAGACTATTGGGCGGATCTCGACCGTCTTGAAGGGTGTTTCCATGCCATTGCGAACTGTTTGGCGACCGTGGACGTGGGCCAGTGTGGTCCTGGGCGGCGGCCTACTCATCGGCTGCTCGACTTCTGAAAAGAAGCTGAGCTACGTCGGCGACACTGACTTGCAGCACTACAAAGATGCTGTGACCTCGATCGACTATCCGGCGGTCAACCAAGAGACGCCCGATGAAGTCAGCTTTACCGACGAACCGCGACGAATCCGCAATCCGCGCAAAGACGACATCTGGAACCTGGGTCTCGAAGAAGCGTTGCATACCGCGCTCGCCAACAACGAAATCATCCGCGACAACGGCCAATTTCTCTCACCGGGCAATCGGCTGCTCTCGAACCCGGACTTCGTGCAGTCGGTTTACGACCCGGCCTTGCAGGACACGAGCACTCTGTTCGGTCAGAACGGCGTCGAGGCCGCATTGTCCGAGTTCGACGCGACATTCACCGCGAACATGCTCTACGGACGATCCGAAAGCATCTCTGAAAACAGCAGCTTCGGTGGCATCTCCAACGGCGAAACGCTGGGGACTCAGGCCGGAGACGCTCGTATCGGACTGTCCAAGAATTTTGGCGATGGCGGACAAATCCAGATTCAACACAATGTTCTGTATCAGGCTTTCAACCAGAATTCCGGTGGAAACCCGCGACTCTTCCAGTCGTACTTCACAAACAATCCCAGTGCGACTCAGAACGCTGGATTGCCTGGTCTCCAGTTCGATTACCGCCGACCGTTGTGGGCGGGCGGCGGCACGCGATTCACACGCATCGCCGGGCCGATCAGCCGCCGGCCGACGCTGCAAAATGTTCCACAGGTTAATCAAGGCGTGGTGATCTCGCGCATCCGCACCGACATCGCACTCGCCGATTTTGAACAAGCGACGATCGGCTTGGTCAAAGACGTCGAAGACGTTTACTGGGAGCTGTATCTCGCCTATCGAGCCTATGACACGGACATCACGGCTCGGAACAGTTTTCTGCACACTTGGCGCGAAGTGAAAGCCAAGACCGACCAAGGTTTGGAAGGTGGCAGTGCTGCCGACGAAGCCCAGGCTCGTGACAGTTACTTCGACGCGAGGGCCGCTTCCGAGAACTCGCTGTCGAACGTGTACAACACCGAAGGCCGCTTCCGCCGATTACTCGGACTGCCTGTCAATGACGGTCGCATCATCCGACCTGCCGACGAACCGACCACGGCTGAGTTCCTCCCCAATTGGCGAACCAGTCTCGTTGAGGCGTTGACTCGTCGCGTCGAACTTCGCAAACAGAAGTGGAACATCAAGAGCTTGGAGTTCCAATTGGAGGCCGCTAAGAGCCTGACCAATCCACGACTCGACTTCGTTTCACGAATTGGGATGAACGGCTTCGGCGACCAGCTCTTTGGAAAGTCCGACGGCAATCCGCAGGGAGTCGGTGCTGCTCCGTTCCCAGCCCAAACGACCGCGAGCTTCTACGAAAACCTGCTCTCTGGTAATCAGGCCGGGTACGGCGTTGGCGTTGAGTTCAGCATGCCGATCGGCTTTCGAGCAGCTCATTCGCAGGTTCGCAACTTGGAACTTCGCTTGGCGAAAGCACGAGCCGCATTGGGTGCTCAAGAGTTTGAAGTCAGCCACGAGTTGGCCAACGCCTTCCGTCAGGCAGATACGACTTTCCAAACCGCTCAGACGTACTTCAATCGCCGCCGCGCCGCCGAGCGTCGCGTCCAAGCCAACGAAGCTCAATACCGAGCGGGCAAAGGCAACGTCGATTTGTTGCTCCGAGCACAGATCAGTCTCGCCGCTGCCGAGAAGGCGTACTACCAAGCCTTGGTCGGCTACAACCGAGCCATCTTGGACATGAAGTTCCGCAAGGGAACATTGATGGAAGACGACAACGTCTTCCTCTCTGAGAGCCTGTCGCATCCCGAAGCCTACGCACAAGCCTTGCGTCGCGCTTGGGCACGCAGCCATGCCTTCGATGCCGAGCATCTCGATACGCAACCTGAAGAATTCGCCTCCGACGAATCCGATCCGACTGAACTCGGCACCGCAGTCTATTCCAGCTCATCAGCCTCTGGACTCACGCAACCTCCGGCACCGGAACCAGTCCCGGCGGCCGAACTGCCGGCCACCGAATCCAGGCCGCTGCCGAAACCCGAACTTCCCGCCGAGCCACCTGTCCCAGCTCCACCGGCCAAGAAAGAACTGCCCGGTTCTGGTGCCGCCGCTCGCTCCTACAACCCCAGCCCGGTGCAACCCGCGACAAATGTCAGACCGTCTGCACCGGCCACTGAGTCCGCGATTGAGCAGATTGAATTTCAGAAGAAACCGTCGGCCCAACAGCCAGCCATTCGCGAAACACGTTCGATCGACGATGACTTCCAGGAATCCACTCGCAACAACTCACGGCAACCGGCAACCAAGCTCTTGGAGATCGAAGAGGACGATGAGCTTGACGAAAATGATGACGAGATGGATGACGATGCGTTCGAGATGCCGTCTCGCCGGTGAACCAACCAGAACTTGAGATTTGGAGCTTGAGACATCCAAATCTCGCTGCGGCAGCACGACGCTGATCGCAAGCGCCGCCTCGCTTGGGTCCACTTCGGGAAACTCAAGTGTGGCGGCGTTTTTGTGACACCGCCTTTTCCCCGCTAGGCATGCTTTGCTTCGAAGTCTCGCATCACGGCGATCAACGCATCGACTCCCTCTCTTACCGGAAGAAATAGAGGCCGGATCTTGGT
>CAZILR010000828.1:0-2958 GCA_964539995.1 uncultured Planctomyces sp. | reverse complement strand
TGAGTTGGCTCGTTGTGTTTTATTCCGTGACGTTGTTGGTCGAGACGCTGCTGATCGTGAAGTTGCCTGATGCGGCTTCGGCAGGCAGTTCGTCGAAGCCCGGCAACGTGGCGGCTGGCTAGTTCAAACGATTCACCGAACGGAGTTCGGCCCGATGTCAGGCCACTCAGATACCTTCCATCACGTTCGCGATTTTCCGTATTTTGAAGTGCCACACTTCATTAACGGAGGCGAAATTCCTTTGCCGATGATCGGCCCATTGCAGTTGACCAAGTTCATGGTCCTGCAGTTGGTCGCCGTGGCCATCGTCTATTGGATTGCGACGGGCTTGGCAAAACGAGTTGCTGGCGGCAAGCCTGTGACGGGGCGCTGGTGGAACTTCTGGGAAACGATTGCCATTTATTTGCGAGACAGCGTTGTCCGGCCAACGATTGGCGAAGGTCATCATGGCCACGAAGATCACGGGCACGACGGTCATGGACATCACGGCCATGATCATGGTCACGCCCACGCGGCGGTTGAGTACGCTCATCCGGCGGACAAATATCTGCCGTTCATTTGGAGCTGTTTCTTCTATGTGCTGATTTGCAATCTGCTGGGGGCTTTGCCTTGGTTGGGGTCGGCGACTGGAGAGATCAACGTCACTGGTGCATTGGCGGTCACGGTCTTCGGAACAGTCATCGCTTACGGCTCGAAAGAATTGGGCTTCGGCGGATTCTGGAAGTCTCTCTGCCCGCACATGGACGTCCCTGGAGCCTTGAAGCCGCTGTTGATCCCGATGATTTGGTGCATCGAGTTACTTGGCTTGTTCATCAAGCATGGCGTGTTGGCCGTGCGTCTCTTTGCAAACATCATGGCCGGTCACACGGTCATCGCTGTGTTTCTCGGCTTCATCGCGATGCCGGGAATTGTGGACTCGGCCCTGTTTTACATCGTGACTCCCTCCAGCATTCTGGCCCAAGTCGGCGTCGGAATGTTGGAGCTGTTTGTGGCGTTCCTTCAGGCGTACATCTTTTCGTTCCTGGCCACGCTGTTCATCAGCACGGCCGTGCATCCGCACTAAAACGTAGCCGCAAGCTGCCAGCTTGCGGATTGGAAAGTTGATCCGTTGATCACCGCAAGCTGGCAGCTTGCGGCTACGTAACCTAGTTTCAGAGGAGACGACAAAGTGACAAAGGCAGTTCAGACCCTGTGTGTGGCCATTGCGGCCGTGGTGGCGATGACGGTTCCGGCGATGGCCGCCGATTCTCCGTTGCTTGCCGGTGGTGCGATCGGTGCCGCGTTGACGATCATCGGTGCCGGCTACGGCATCGGACGCATCGGCTCGTCCGCCCTGGAGAGCATGGCTCGCCAACCGGAAGTGGCTGGCAACATCCAAACGGCGATGATCATCGCGGCCGCGCTCGTCGAAGGTGCGACGTTCTTCGCGTTGATCGTTTGCATCATCCACGGTGGTGCGCCGACCGCGAGCAACTAATGCCGTCGGCTTCGTAGCGGAAGTCGTGAGACTTCCGTCGCGATGAGTCAGAACTCTCGCGGGTTCTGCTGCGACGAATTGGATGTTCGGCATTCTTCGATTCTGTTTCTGTTTCGTGTCTTTTCGAGGTGCTTCGATGCACAAGCTGATTGGACTTGGCCTGTTGGTGATGGGACTGCTCTTTGGGCAGTCTGATCTCATTGCTCCGGCATTCGCGTCGGACGCGGGGCACGATGAGGCTCATGCGGCTCCTGGTGCTCCGCTGGGCTTCAAGGGTGACTTGGCGATTTGGTCGCTGGTCACGTTTATCGTTTACATCACCGTTCTGAAGAAGGCTGCTTGGGGGCCGTTGATTCAGGGGCTGGATACTCGCGAAGGCCGCATGAAGCAGCAACTTGCCGATGCGGAAGCCGCGCGAGTCAAAGCCGAAGCAATGTTGGCCGAGCACGCCAAGAAGCTTGAAAAGGTGCAGGACGAGGTCAAGGAAATCTTGGCTGAAGCTCGTCGAGACGCCGATCACACGAAGCAGGACATTGTTGCAACGGCGAACAAAGAAGCTGAGGCGACTCGCAAGCGAGCGGTCGAGGACATCGAGCATGCTCGCGACTTGGCAATGAAGGAGTTGTTCGATTTCGTTTCGTCCAACGTGATCGGTGCCACCGAACACGTCCTCGGTCGAGCGTTGTCGGGTGACGACCAGAACCGCCTCGTGCAAGAAGCACTGAATCAGATGGGATCGAAGACTTAGTCCCTGATACGCACAAACCCCACCGGGCTTGTCCCGGTGGCTCGCGGGTTTTTGCACTACTCGAATCGTCGAGAGTCTTGAGTCCGTGAGTAGTGCAAAGACCGTTGAACCACCGGGGCAAGCCCGGTGGGGTGAGATACAGACGATGGCAGAGCCGCTGAAAACGAAGATCGCGAGCGTGATGGAAGACCCGAGTGCGATGCAGATCGCGCGGGTTTATGCCAAATCGTTTCTCGAAGCGGCGAAGAGCACGGTCGGCGTTGAAGCGGCTCTCGAAGAGGGGCAGTCGTTCGTCGATGACGTGCTGGCGAAGAATGCAGAGTTCGAGCGGTTGTTGGTTTCGCCGACGATCAATCGGGATGACAAACTCAAGCTGATTGAGCGAGTTGTTTCGGGGCGCGGCTCGGAGTTCTTCACGAGTTTTTTGAAAGTGTTGGCTCGGCACGATCGGCTCGATCTGTTGCCGAACATTTTGCAGGCGGCGCGGATTCAGAGTGAGCGGTCGAGTGGTCGCAAGCGAGTCTCGGTCAAGACGGCGAAGCCGCTGTCGGACGAGTCTCGGAAGGCGATTGGCGACAAGCTGCGAGCGGCGTTTGCATTTGAACCGATTCTTGAAGCGGAGACCGACCCGTCGCTGATCGGCGGCATGGTCATCCGCGTGGACGATACCGTTTATGACAGTTCGCTGCGGACTCGGCTGAAACAGCTCAAAGCCCGCTTGCGCGAGAGGAGC
>CAZILR010000827.1:0-2958 GCA_964539995.1 uncultured Planctomyces sp. | reverse complement strand
ACGATCGTCGATGAGCTGGCCTTTCTGATGGCGATGACGACGAAGACGAACGTGCATGGCCCGGCCAGCTACATGCAGAATACCGGCTTTACGCAGCCGGGCTTTCCGTGTCTCGGTGCGTGGATTTCTTACGGCCTCGGTCGGCTGACTGACAACCTGCCGATGTTCGTCGTGCTGCCGGATGCTCGCGGGCTGCCGTACAACAACGCCGGCAATTTTTCGTCCGCGTTCCTGCCGATGGAATTTCAAGGGACGATCATCAAGGCCAACGCGCCGACTCCGATCAACGATCTGTTCGCGCCCAAGTCCGCATCGTTCATCACGCACGACAGTGAAGTTGCCGGGCTGCGAGTACTCGAAGAACTCAACCGCGAACATCAGAAGTCGCGACCAGGGGACTCGCGGTTGGATGCACGCATCGCGAGCTACGAACTCGCGGCGAAGATGCAACTCGCCGCGCCAGAAGCTTTGGACCTCGCGAAGGAGTCCGAGGAGACGCACAGGGCTTACGGGACCGGCGCGGCTCCGACGGCCGACTTCGCCAAGAGTTGCCTGACCGCGCGGCGGCTCATCGAGCGCGGCGTGCGGTTCGTCCAAGTTTGGAGCGGTGCCGGTGGAGCCTCTGGCAATTGGGACAACCACACGAACATCGACAAAGAGTTGCCCTCCATCGCCAGCCAAGTCGATCAGCCGATCGCCGCGCTGGTTCGTGATCTCAAGCAGCGCGGGCTGTTCGAGGACACGCTCGTCATCTGGACAAGCGAGTTCGGTCGGATGCCGTTCACGCAAGGAGCCACCGGACGTGACCACAACGGCGGCACGTTCGTGACGTGGCTCGCCGGAGCCGGCATCAAGGCCGGTGCGATTCACGGCGAGAGCGACGAGTTCGCGTACAAAACCGCGAAGGACGAAACTTGGAGCTACGACTTGCACGCGACTGTGCTGCACCTGATGGGCATCGACCACACGCAGCTCGCGATCCGTCACAACGGCATCGACCGCCGCATCACCGACGTGCATGGGCATGTGATCGCGGATGTGCTGGCTTAATGGCGGTGTTATTGCGTCGGTTGGCAGGGAAGAAATTGATCGTTGGTTATTGGTCATTAGCTATTGGTTATCCGCTCAGCCAAATGATCAATGACCAACGATCAATCTTCTCACTTCTTCGCCGCCGACGAACTCAACACTTCCCGATACAGCCGCGCGTGCGCCGCGACCATCTGGTCGATGCTGAAGTGCTCTCGCATTCGTTCGCGGCCTGCGTCGCCGAGACGCCGAGACAACTCCGAATCAGCCAAAATTCGATCGGCGAATTGTTGGAAGCCAGCCCGGTCCCCGACGCGCACTAAAAAGCCGGTCTCGCCATCGACAACCAGTTCGCGATTCGGCGGGATGTCGCTGGCGATCACCGGCAGGCCAGCGGCCATCGCTTCCATGATGCTGTTCGATTGCCCCTCGAAATCGCTGGCGATCCAGAACAGGTCCATGATCCGCAACAGCTTCGCCGCGTCAGCTCGGTGGCCGGTGAATCGCGTGTGGTGGTCGATGTTGATGTCACGAGCGAACTTCATCAGCTTGTCCCGCTCTGGCCCATCGCCGACCAGCAGCAGGAACGCATCCGGCCGCAGAATCGCGACGAGCGCCATCGCGAAGACCAAATCATCGACACGCTTTTGCTTGGCCAATCGGCCGACGAAACCGATGACCGGCGCTGCGGCCGGAATTTCGAGTTCCGCCAGCAGCTTGTCTCGATCGAACGGCGTCGGCTCCGGGACGTCGATGCCGTTCGGGATCACGGTGACTCGGTCGGCCGGATAGCCGATCGACTTGTAGAACTCGGCGACGGCGACCGAGTTCCCGATCAGCCGATCCGTCCGCGCGATCAATCGTTGATCGAGCCACAGTTGCCAGCCGGCTTTCCAGACATCGACACAGCGTTCCGACACGATCAGCTTCGGCCGAGGTTTCGTCCGACGTCCGACCATCAACCGACCGTAGGCGTTCGCCGCGAACAACCAAGTGTGAACGATGTCGGGCTGCTCGGATCGGATCAGCTTCCGCAGTCGCCACATCGCGAGTGGATCGAACTTCCACCGCTTGCCAAGCACTGTCAGCCGCACGCCGTATTGAGCCAACTCGTCCGCGAAGACTCCGCCGCGAGTCAGCGCGACGACATGTACGTCGAACTCATCGCGTGGCAGCCGACATGCCAGCAACGTCAACTGCTTCTCGGCCCCCGACTGATCGAGCGTCGGCACCACCAGCATCAATTTCGTGCGTCGCGCGGCAAGAGACATAAGGAGTTCAAAACTAACCCGAAGCGCCAGCGAGGGCGAACGCTTCATCGGGGTGATCTTGGGGACGATGTCTTCGGGAGCGCCCGCCCTCGCTAGCGCTTCGGGTTAGTGTCAGCTCTGATATTCCAACGGATCAACCAAGCCCGCCTCAGCGAATCCCTTCAGACGAAGTTGGCAGGAGTCGCAGTGTCCGCATGGCCGCCCGGCCGGGCCCGGGTCGTAGCAACTGGTCGTGAGACCGTAATCGACTCCCAGCGAGACGCCTCGACGGATGATGTCGGACTTGCTCAGCGAGATCAGTGGCGAGTGGACGACAAAACGTCCGGTTCGTTCGACGCCTGCCTTCGTGGCCAAGCGAGCTAACTCGGCGAACTGTTTGATGAACTCCGGCCGGCAGTCGGGGTAGCCGCTGTAATCCACCGCGTTGACGCCGATGAAGAGGTCGAACGCGCCGAGCACCTCGGCCCAGCCGAGTGCCAGCGACAAAAAAATCGTGTTGCGAGCCGGGACGTAGGTAATCGGGATGCCGCCGCTGAGTTCCGATTCGCTGCGGTCCTTCGGCACGTCGATGTTGTCGGTCAACGCTGAACCGCCGAACTGCCGCAGGTCGATTTGAAACGTGCGATGCTGCTTCACGCCGAGCGACTCGCAGACGCGC
>CAZILR010000826.1:0-2961 GCA_964539995.1 uncultured Planctomyces sp. | reverse complement strand
TGCGCGAGCCCATCGAGCGGATGTCCTTCGCGATGCTGACGATCGCGGCGATCGCGGCCGTCGTGGTGGTCATCGCTGGATATCTGCTGGCCAGCAACCTCACGCGACAGACCGATGCGATCACGAACATGCTCGGTCAGATCGGCATGGGCAACTTCGAGGCGCGAGCCGCAGTGCTCTCGGAGGACGAACTCGGCACGGTTGCGATGTCGCTCAACGCGATGTGCGACAACACGCTGTCGCTGATTCAGACGCGCGACGAGCGTGATCAGATTCAGCTTGCGGTGCAGCGGCTGAAAGAAGAAGTGGCGATCATCGCCAGCGGCGATCTGACGCAAGAGGCCGAAGTCACCGACGATTTGACCGGCGGCATCGCCGAGTCGATCAACCACATGATCGACCAGTTGCGGACGATCATCGGCAACATTCACGAGGCGGCGACGCAGGTGACCTCCTCGGCAGGCGACATTCAGAAGACCACGGCTGGAGTGAGCAGCGGCACCGAGCAACAGTCGTCGCAGATCGTCGAGACTTCGTCGTCGATCGAGGAGATGGCTCGGTCGATTCAGGAGGTTTCGCAGAACACCGAACGATCGGCGACCGTCGCCATCAAAGCTCGTGAGAACGCCGTGCAGGGAACTCAAGCGGTGCGCAACACGATTCAAGGCATGGAACGCATCCGCGATCAGGTGCAGGAGAACGCCAAACGGATCAAGCGGCTGGGTGAGACGTCTCAAGAAGTCGGCGAGATCGTGCAACTCATCGGCGACATCGCTGACCGCACGAGCATCCTGGCCCTCAACGCTTCGATCCAAGCGGCGATGGCCGGCGACGCTGGCAAAGGCTTCGCGGTCGTGGCCGAGGAAGTCGAACGCCTCGCCGAACGAGCCAACCAATCGACCAAGCAGATCGAATCACTGATCAAAGCGATCCAAGGCCAAACGTCCGAAGCCATCACCTCGATGGAAGAATGCACGCAGGAAGTGGTCTCCGGATCAAAGCTGGCGACGGAGGCGGGGCAGGCGCTCGACGAGATCGATGTCGTCTCGAAAGACCTCGCCGAGTTGATGCGGTCGATGACGCAAGCGACGCGCCAACAAGCCGCCGGCGCGGAAGTCCTGACACGCTCGATGAGCGGCATCTCGCAGGTGACGCAACAGACCGCCTTGGAAACCAAGCAAGCGTCCGTGTCGGTGAGTAACCTCGCCGAGTTGGCCGATGCGTTGCAGCAATCGGTCGCGGCGTTCCGCCTGCCGCGCATGAAACCACGCTCCACTTCGATCTTCGACCACCAGGAAGTGGTCTCCACCAGTCCGATGGGTTCGCTGATCCTGAAGGCATTGAAGTAAGTGGCCGACGCGTCTCGCGCCGGTCGGATGCGAGACGCATCCACCACAGGAGGCCCATCCATGAGCCGCGAAGCGATCGAAAGTTTCGTCGATGAGATCCGCGACGACTTGCCGCGGCTGCGTCGCGCCTTCGCGATCATGCATGCGTGGCCCGACGACCACGACGCGCTGCTGGAAGCGCATCGGCTGACGCACTCGATCAAGGGGACCGCGGCGCTGGTCGGAGTCCACACGCTCAGCGAGATCGCGGAACGTCAGGAAGCGTTGCTGGAACAGCTCATGACTGGTCGCCTTGCGATGGACGATCGGCTGCGCGACACGTTGGAACGGATGGCCGACCTCATCGAGTCGTACGCCACCGGTTTGCTGACCGGCACGGTGCCGGAGCAACAGTTACTTGCCGCAGCGATTGGCCTCAGCAATGCCGCGCTCGGCGCGGGTCTCCTGACCCCGCCGGACTACTCGACCGAAGGTCTCCCAGCGAATTTCATGGCAGGCTCAACAATTGAAGAGGAGACCTGCGGTCCCGAAGGCGGCGGGGTCGGGAGATCCGCGCCGAGCGCGATGTGGCCTGCGCCGAGCGCGAATGCCGAATACGGCGACAGTTTCCGCGACGACGCGCTCGGACATCTGCGCGAGATGGCGGAGAAGCTCGACACCTACCGCCGTGATCTGACTCGCTGGGATTTGTTGGAGGATGTCAGTCGCTTGGCGCAGTCACTACAACAGGACGTCGAGGTCGCTGGCTGGCAAGACTTCTCACGGCTAACGCATCACGCTGAAGAACTGTTGCAGCGTGTGCTCGACCGTCGCGTGCCGCCGACTGAGAGCGTCGCCGATTGCCTGCAAGCCTGCGTCGATGCGCTCGAACAGCGGCTCGATCAGGAGTTTGACGGGGCGATTCTGCAACAGCTTCACGACCGGATCGACGAACTGTGCGAGGCCAAACCATCCAAGTGCGAAACGGAAATTCTCGAACCCTGTAGCCCAGGCCCTTGTGGCCTGGAGGATTTGCCCGGCGATCGGAATCAACCGACCCACAAGGGGTCGGGCGACAGTCAGCCGGAGTCCATTGAGCTCGATGACCGCAGCCAACTCTCGGAGGAAATGCTCGCCGTCTTCCACGAAGAGGCCGAGGATCATCTGCGACTGATTTACTCGGCCTTCGCCGAACTCGAAGCGAACGCCGGACAGATGAGCGCGATTCAGGACGTGCGCCGCTCGGCGCACACGATCAAAGGAGCTGCCGGATCGGTCGGATTGCGATTGGTCTCGAAGTTGTCGCACCGCATGGAGGATTTGCTCGATCAGCTATTCAGCTCGCAGCAGCCAGTCACTTCCAGCACGCTCGCGCTGTTGTACGACACGACCGATGCCTTGCAGGATTTGGTCCACGGAAACTTCGCGGCCGAGGGGATGCTGGTCACGGTCGCGCAGCTCTACGACAGCTACGACGCACTGCTGGAGAGGTCAGAGGTCAGAAGTCAGGACTCAGCAGAGTCCGGCCAAGAGCTGATCGCCGAGAGTGGAGAATCGGACACCCAACTGATTGACACCGTCGCCGAAGTTCGGGAGGGCGAGGCTCCCGCCGAGCCGCAACCCAACGATACCG
>CAZILR010000825.1:0-2961 GCA_964539995.1 uncultured Planctomyces sp. | reverse complement strand
GTCGCGGACCGTCGTCGGCCTGTTGGAAGTCGGTTGGGACAGCGACCCGCCGTACTACGTCATGGAGTATTTAGAACGTGGCTCACTCGCTGGCTTGCTGGCCGATGGACCGTTGCCGGTGCGCGAGGCGGTACGCATTTCCAAAGGCATTTTGCAGGCGCTGGTTCATGCTCACGGCAGCGGAGTTTTGCACTGCGATTTGAAGCCGGCCAACGTGCTGCTCGATGCGGACCTCGAACCGCGACTGTGCGACTTCGGCCAATCGCGATTGTCGTGCGAGCAAGCTCCGGCATTGGGGACGTTGTTCTACATGGCTCCCGAACAAGCGGACCTGCAAGCGATCCCGGATGCCCGTTGGGACGTCTACGCCTTGGGAGCCGTGCTGTATCACATGCTCTGCGGCACTCCGCCGCATCGCACTCCAGAGGCCGAACGCCACATCGAAGCCGCGACATCGCTCGATGAGCGTCTGACCGAGTATCGCCGACTGGTGCGTGACGGAGCGAAACCGACGGCTCACCGGCGCGTACACGGCGTCGATCGCCGGCTCGCAGAGTTGGTCGATCGCTGCCTCGAACCGGACCCGGCACTTCGCTTCGCCAACGCGCAGGCGGTGATCGATGCCCTCGACCAGCGTGAGCGATCGCAATCATTTCGTCCGTTGCTGGCTCTGGGCGGGCTTGGTCCGGTGCTGCTGATGCTCGCGCTGGGAATGTTCTATCTCGACTCGATGCGAGATGCGGTGAATTCGGCGACACGCAGCGTCACCACGCGAGCGTTGGAAAGCGATGTCCTCTCGGTCGAGATTCTCGCGCGCAGCGTCGCACGCGAGATCGACAAGCGATCCGCTGAACTCGAAGAGATCGCCGCCGATCCCAATCTGGTGAGCGCGATCCAATCCGCCGCCGGACGCAATTGGTCAGACCGCAATGAACTTCGACTGTTGCTGGCACAGGCGAAATCGCGAGCCGACCAATCGCAGCGTCGATTGGGGCTTAACCGCGATGGCAGTTGGTATCTCACGGACCACCGCGGCTTTCAACGCTGGCGCGAACCGCAAGACGAGAAGACCTTCGACAAGAATTTTTCGTACCGCGATTACTTCCACGGCCTGGGTGACCAATTCGAAGAAGGCACGATTCCGCCGAACGTCCAGCCGATCACCAAGCCACACGTCTCGCTCTCGTACAAAAGCCAGGCGACGGGTCTCAACATGGTCTCGTTGACCGCGCCGGTTTGGGATGACAAACATGAGCGAGTGATCGGAGTGCTCGGCCGCTCGATGGAACTGGCGCAGTTGCTGTCCCCCTATGTTCCCGGACGACATCGAGACGACGAAGCCGACGAGGATGCGGACAGCTCTCGTAAAACGGTGCTGATTGACGACCGCAATTGGCAACTGCTCGATCACCCGTGGATCAGTGACATGCATCGCGACGATCCGGGCAGGAATTTGCCGTTGCTACGATTGTCGGACGAGACGATCGCGCGGTTACGTCCCGCGCCGGCGTCTGGCGAACCGTCGGCGCTGCCGGTCGTCATTCAAATGCGAGACTACATCGATCCAGCCGGGCAATTCAGTCCCGATGAATACGGCGGCGAGTGGCTGGCCGCGTTCAGCCGGGTCGGCGACACCGGCTGGTTCGCGATCGTTCAAGAACGCAAGTCGGCCGTCTTGCGTCCCGTCGATGCAATGGCCGCTCGCCTGCGCCGCGATGGTGCTTGGGCACTCGTGCTCAGCGGAGTCTTAATCGGCACGCTCTGGCTGGTGGTGCTCCGCGGCCTCAAGGAACGCAGCGAACGAACCGCTCTTCCGTCCGCGCCGGATCGCCCCCCCGAAATCGACGGTTGAAAAACCGCCTGCGGCTCATCATCGCCGCACGAACCACCAGGTCAGCCAGCACAGCAACGGAAACAGCACAAACAGAATTCCAAACGTCGCCAACTGCGAGCGATGATTGTCTGGCCAACGTCCCATTTCAAATTCCAAATCAGATTTCAAATTTCAGATCTCAAATCTGAGATTTGAAATTTGAGATTCCCGCAAACCGTTAATCAAAGCCAACGACATTCTGATACCGCTTGGTTCGCAGCGTCAGCGTCCCGCCACAACCGGGAGGCAGATGGACGACCACTCGGCGATCGTTGACGGGCCGCGATTGACCGTCGAGCGTCAGCGATTCGATTTGATGCTCACCGTAGGCTCCCGCTTGCACGAGCACCGCTCGCGGTTCGGTCTGATGCACATTGACCAGCGTGACTCGGACCTCTTCGGCCGTCAGACGATCCACGAGCGCCGCGACGTCAGCCGGCAATCCAGGACGGCCGTGCTGCGGATCGAAATATCGCAATCGAGCGTGCAACGGCGAACCGATCTTTCCGGGATTGATCCCGCCGAGCACCAGATGGATCAGGCTATCGACCGAGCACGGATTGAACTTCATCGGGTCATCTGACAACCGCGTGTCCGGAGTGGTCGTGTCCTGCCGCATCGCGGCGACTCGCTGACGGATGCGATTCAGGTCTGCTCGCAACACAGACTCGGCATACGCAGGCGCTCGACCTTGCAAATACGCGATCCAGGGGTGATTGGCGACTCGAGTGAGATCGTCGTTTCGCATTGACCAATACGCGATTTCAAGAAGCCCCGGCTGCCAGGGTGCCGATTGGAAGTCGTACCATCCTTGATCGCCAAACATCTGCGGGTACTGCTTCTGGCCATCGACCAGTTTCCCGTTCGCGTTCACCGAGTCGATCTGCTTCCGCCAGACATCGACGTATTTCTGATCGCCGGTCAGCAGCAGTGCGTTACCGAAACCGGTCAGACTCAATCGCACCGTGCTGCGATGAGCCTTCTTGCCGGTGACGGGATCAGTCACTGTGAAGCCCCAGCCGTAGGTGCCCCCGTACCATTTGCCGCCGGCGTCGCCGCCGATCTTGCCGTCGCGACCGATGTTCGAG
>CAZILR010000824.1:0-2962 GCA_964539995.1 uncultured Planctomyces sp. | reverse complement strand
AGCTTGTACGGGCCGAGCATTGCCGCGATCGCCGCGTGCTCGTGCAGCGAACGATCGAGCAAAGCGAGATCGCCTTTGAAATCGACTCCCTTTTCGAAGTCGCCGACGAATCGCGGCGCGAGACTGAACAGCTTCATCCCACGCGACAGGCATTGATCTGCGATGATGTAGTGCTCGGCCAGCGTCGTCGGGTTGTCGGTTTCATCGACGCTCAGTTCGATCTCGAAGTCGCGTCCTGCGGACGTCTGCACGTTGCGGATGTGATCCGAGAGTGCGACCGCTTGATTGATCGCTCGTCCGTACTTCACGGCAGCTTGCAGGCAGGCTCGGTCGGTG
Source organism: uncultured Planctomyces sp. (assembly GCA_964539995.1). Classification (GTDB taxonomy): domain Bacteria; phylum Planctomycetota; class Planctomycetia; order Planctomycetales; family Planctomycetaceae; genus SXKJ01. The sequence goes on along the minus strand of CAZILR010000824.1, from coordinate 2,626 downwards.
AAGTCGATGACAGTTCCGGTCGCGAGCGAGACCTTGCGGCCGACGTACCGTGACACCCAGCCGACCTCAGCTTCGATCGCCACGGCTTGCTGCCGCAGCGTCGGCTCGTCGTAGCTGTCGGCCTTCGGATCGACGGCCCCCGACGGGTCGATGGTGAAGAACGTGAATCCAACCGCTGCCGTGCGATCGACGTCTTCGGGTGTCTTCAGGTGATCGGCGTCTGCACCGCACAGACCGGTCCAACCGGCGGACTTCATGCCGCTGACGGCATCGTCGATGACGTTTTGCGGAGTCCGTTGCGTCCGCGTCATCTCGCGAATGGATTGCTGCGGGAAGATCGCCTCAATGCCGCAGGGCACGCGCCGCATGGCCGCGATGTGACCGGGGGTCGCGAGACCGATCCGGTCACCGAATCCGAAGCTGGGTTTGAGTCCGAGAGTTTGGAACTTCATGGCAACCTCATCTGTGGGATCAATTCTGTGACTTCATTTTTTGCCGTCCATTTTCCGCCCGCTTTTCAAATCGAAAGACCAGCGGGCGGAAAATGGACGGCGAAAGATCGGACTATCTTCCGTTTTTGGTTCGTTGGATCGCCTGGTCGATGCGGGACAATGTTCGCTCGCGGCCGACGAGCAGCACGCATTCGTAGACACCGGGGCCGATCGGGACGCCGGTCGTGCTGATTCGCAGGGCGTGGATGAGCGTGCCGGCGGGTTGACCTTGCTCCTCGCAGTACGACTTCAGCGCGGCCTCCAAGCTCTCGACCGTCCAATCGGACAATGCGGCGATGCGGTCTCGATAGCCAGCGAGCAACGCGGGGACGCCCTCCTTCGCGACGCGCTTGGCGAATTCTTTTTCGTCGTAGACGATCTCGTCTTTGAAGAAGTAGGCGACATCGAGCACGTCGCTGAACAGCCGAATGCGGTCGCCGAGTGCTGCAACGAGCCGAGTCACGAAGTCTCGCTGTTCGGCGGTCGCAGGTGACGCGACCAAGCCGGATTTCTCCAAGTACGGCAGGCAACCAGTGACTTTTTCGGCGAGTGGCAACTGCATCATCCAGTGCTGCTGGTACGAAAGCATCTTGTCGGGATCGAAGCCGGCCGGGGCTTTGACGACTCGGTCGAGCGTGAAGAGCTTCACAGCATCGTCCAGCGAAAAGATTTCCGACTTGTCGTCGAGCGACCAGCCGAGACGCAGCAATCCGTTGAGTACGCCAGCCGGCAGGAAGCCGACACGCTCGTAGAACTCGACCATCACCGGATCGAGTCCGGCTTGTCCCGCGAGCCCGATTTGAGTGAAGACCGAATCACCCTTGTCGCACAACTTCTTGAACGAGGCGTTGTTGCGATACTGAGCCAGCTTGCGCTTGCTCAGTTTCTCCTTCGATCCCGGCGCGGCGACGTACGGAATGTGCGCGAACTCCGGCAGCGTGTTGCCGAGTGCCTGATGCAGCAGTACCTGTGTCGGCGTATTTGAGAGATGCTCTTCGGCGCGGATGACGTGCGTGATCTGCAGTTGCGCGTCATCAATGACGGTCGCGAAATTGTAAAGCGGCGAGCCGTCGCCGCGCATGATGACTGGGTCGGCCATCAGACTCGCGTCCCATTCGACTCGGCCGCGAATCTGATCGTCGATGACGACTTTCTGATCGCGCGGCACGAGGAAACGAACGACGTGCGGCCGGCCTTCAGCAAGCGCTTGCTGAATTTCTGACTCGCTCATCTCCAGCGATCGGCGAGCACTGACGTACTGCCGCTTCTCGGACTCGGCTTGTTTGCGGTCAGCGTCGATCTGCTCTTTCGTCTCGAAGCAGCGATAGGCTTTGCCCTCCGCGAGCAAACGATCGGCAGCGGCGCGATACAGCTCGCCACGCTGCGATTGAAAATACGGAGCGTACGGGCCGCCGATTTCCGGACCTTCGTCCCAATTCAGGCCGAGCCATTTGAACGCTCGCAGGATCGGGCCGAGAGCCTCGTCCATGTTGCGCTGTTGGTCGGTGTCGTCGATCCGCAGAATGAACGTGCCGCCGTTGTGCCGCGCCCAGAGCCAATTGAACAGAGCGGTTCGCATCCCGCCGATGTGCATGTAGCCCGTCGGGCTGGGAGCAAATCTCGTCCGCACTGTCGTCATCGCAACTCCTCAAGAACGTGGGGCAGGTTTTTAACCTGCCCGTGCCGGAATATCGAATCTGACGCACCGAGTCTCAGTTGGTCGGGCAGGTTGAAAACTTGCCCCACGACTCGATCTCATCGCGAGTCGGGATCGATGGTTGAGCACCGCGTCGCGTCACTGAGATTGCCGCTGCCACACTGGCCCAGCGAGCGGCTTCGATCAACGACCGGCCCTCGGCGAGTGCGGTCGCCAGTGCTCCGTTGAAGACGTCTCCCGCTGCGACAGCATCGACGGCGTCCACTCGCATCGCAGGCAGATGAGTCACGGAGTCACCATCGAGGACGCAGCAGCCGTGCTCACCGCGGGTGATGATGACACGCGAGCAGCCGGCCGACCGAAGTTGCCGCGCGGCGGCTTCTGTGTCTTCGGCGGTTCGGATTTCCCGGCCGGTCAGCAGTGCGGCTTCCGATTCGTTCGGCGTGAAGATATCGATCAGCCGCAGGCCGACGGCAAA
>CAZILR010000823.1:440-2964 GCA_964539995.1 uncultured Planctomyces sp. | reverse complement strand
GCCACCGCCGCATCACCATCAACGTAGCCGCCTCGTTCCACGAGGCGGAGCAGAGGCGAAAGACTCTCTTGCCAATTCATCCCCCCACAATCATCGTCGTCCATCGCCGCGAGAACCGGAAAAAATGCTCGGTCGAACCGCTGCGCGGACGCGATGAGTTCGTCTTCTGGACCTACCCCGACGACGGTCCGGAATCACTCGAAGGCTACGTCCGTCTCGGTATCGGAGGACCAATCCTCAGCGAAGCGGATCGGGATTGCGGATTGCTCGTCATCGACGGCACCTGGCGACTGGCCGAACGTATGGAAAAGAAGTACGCACACTTGCCGATCCGCAGCCTGCCTTCATGTCAGACGGCGTATCCCCGCGTCTCGAAAGTCTTCGACGACCCTACGGCCGGACTCGCCACCATCGAGGCAATTTATCTCGCGTATCACCTTCTCGGCCGAGACACCGCAATCCTTCTCGACCAATACCGCTGGCGAGACGAGTACCTGCAAAAGAACCATGAGTTACTCGTGGCGAGCCGAGGGGCGTCAACCCCCGGACGTGGTCCGTGATGTATTCGTCCGGGGGCTGACGCCGCCCGGCTCGCCAATTAGTCGTTGTCATCTTCGAACGCTAATCTCCGCTGATCCTCGCTGATGAAACAGGAAGCTCACATGACTTCGTCCGCCTCCTCTTCGTTCCGTTCGCCCAAGCTGGATCGGCCGATTCGGTTGGGGGTGTTGATTTCTGGCGGCGGAACGACGTTGGTCAACTTTTTGAAGAAGATCAAAGCGGGAGAATTGAATGCCGAGGTCGCCGTCGTCATCGCCAGCCGTGAGGGCATTGCCGGGATCGACCGTGCTCGCGAGGCGGGGGTGGCGTGTGAGGTGATTGCTCGGAAGACGTTTGATTCGGCCGAGAGCTTTTCAAGCGCGATCTTCGAGCGCTGCCGAGCGGCCAATGTCGATCTGGTCACGCTGGCCGGGTTCTTGTCGCTGATCCGCATTCCGGCGGACTTCGAGCGGCGAGTGCTCAACATTCATCCGGCGTTGATTCCGGCGTTCTGTGGGAAAGGTTTTCATGGGCATCATGTTCACGAGGCAGTGTTGGCTCGCGGCGTGAAGCTCAGCGGCTGCACGGTCCACTTCGCCGACAACGAATACGACCACGGCCCGATCATCGTCCAACGCGCCGTCCCGGTGCTCGAAGGAGACACTCCCGACACCCTCGCCGCCCGCGTCTTCGAGGCCGAGTGCCAAGCGTATCCCGAAGCGATTCGACTCTTCGCGGAGGGACGGCTCGGAATCAGAGACGGCAAGTTGCGAGGTCAATAATACAACTGCCCGCAATACGGGAGCTGTTGAATATGGGTATCCGCAAGGAAACGCGCGACATCGGCGAATTGATTTCAGACATCGCGGCTCGAAAGCGTCGCGCTGCGCAAGCTCGGTCGTTGGTCACGCCGCAAAGCACCGAACGTCCGCGGGACGTATTTTTGAGCGTGTGCGAATCTATTGCGGCGTCATTTGCGAACTCTGGATTTCGCTTTGCCAAGAGCGGACCACATTGCCGCAAACGTGTGAACGATTTCGTCTGTCAAATCGCCTTTAGTTCCAGCCATCACAATGTGGCCGGGGAACACATCGCACTTTCAATCTATGGAACTGTCTTTTCGACCAAGCTCAAAACATGGCGGCAAAAATATCCATTTCTCAATGCGACAGACTTTGTTGCTGGCGGACAGATTGGAAATTTGAAAACGGATGCGAGTTGGATCACTTGGGAGTTAGCCGAACCTGAGCGGCGCGACGAAGTGATTCGGGACGCGGTGGCAAAAATGCAAGAACTTGCGCTACCGTACTTTGCCCGCTTTGAAGATGTGGCGTCATTGATTGAGTTTGTCGTGAATAACGACTTGCCTGCGATGCCAATCAATTGTGTGATCGACCTGCTTCTAAGTCTGGGTAAACGACAACAAGCTCGACTTGCTGCCGAACGATTCCTAGCTCGCCACACGCATTTAAGAGCTGATTACGAACGAGAGCTCCAAAGCTTTTCGACAGCGGGAATCCATCGGCAACCGTCTGGATATGCTCAGCAACTCGCGTTTGCCTCGCAGGTGTTCGAGTTTGGACCGCTGATCGGCGATGGAAATTGATTCGAGAGCGGATCGTCAACCTTCCTGAGAGTGCGCCGCGAAATAATTTGACAGATATTGATTGCTTTTGGACGACTTCGGTGCAATCCTGCCTGTGGGAACGAAAAACCTCAGGACGAGGGTGTCTGTCATGCTGGTCGATGAGCGGCGGGCGAAACTCCTGAAAAAGATCGAGGAAAAGGGGTTTGTCTCGATTCAGGAGCTGGTCGAGTCGCTTCAGACCAGCGAATCGACGGTGCGGCGGGATTTGGAATATCTTGACGAAACGTCAAAACAAGTCAGGAGAACTCGGGGCGGGGCGGCCTACATCGGCGAGTCGATCACGGCGTTCGACGAGCGGCGGTTTCAGGCGTTGGGGCAAAAGGAACGGATCGCACG
>CAZILR010000823.1:0-430 GCA_964539995.1 uncultured Planctomyces sp. | reverse complement strand
GGGTCGTCGCGGACCTGATTGAACCGCATGAGGTGATCCTGCTGGATGGGGGGACCACGACGCTGGAAGTGGCGCGGGCACTCCTGGGCAAGCCGCTGCAAGTCGTTACGAACTCGATGCCGATTGTCGGATTGTTCGTCAATCAGCCGAACATCGAACTGATCGTCATCGGCGGCTACGTCTATCCCAAGACGGGAGTCGCTCTCGGCGATCTGGCGGTGGCCATGCTGAAGAACGTCCATGCTCGGCGGTTGGTGATGAGCGTCGGAGGCATCACCGAAGCCGGACTGTTCAACAGCAACACGCTGTTGGTCGAGACCGAACGCCAAATGATCGCCGCCGCCGAGGAAGTCATCGTCGTCACCGACAGCAGCAAGTTCGGACATCGAGCACTGGCTCATCTGGCTCCGCTGTCGTCGGTGCATCGGCT
>CAZILR010000822.1:0-2965 GCA_964539995.1 uncultured Planctomyces sp. | reverse complement strand
CTTCGCCGACAACATGGACGAACCTCGACCAACGGTGCTGGTTGTCGTCGGCGCGGAGGGTTCTGCGGAGTACGGCCAGCAGTTTCGCCTTTGGGCGAGTCGTTGGAGTGACGCTGCCAAGCTCGGCCGCGCGGAGTTTGCTCAGATTGGATTGGAGACAGCCAGCAAGACCAACGATCGTGATTTGCTGAAGCAACGGTTGTCCGAAGCGGCGGGGTCGGGAGACCCGCGCCTAGCGCAGGCGGGGTCGGGAGACCCGCGCCGAGCGCAGGCGGCACCGTTGTGGCTGATCCTGATCGGGCACGGGACGTTTGACGGCAAAGTCGCGCGGTTCAATCTACGCGGCCCGGATGTTGCCGCTGGCGAGCTGGCCGAATGGCTCAAGCCGATCGAGCGGCCGATCGCGATCATCAATTGTGCGAGTAGCAGTGGGGCATTCCTCAATGAACTGTCAGGGCCGAACCGCGTCGTCATCACGGCGACTCGCAGCGGACACGAATACAACTTCGCTCGGTTCGGTGATGTTCTGTCGGCCGCGATCAGCGATCCGAAAGCCGATCTCGACAAGGACGAGCAAACGTCGTTGCTGGAGGCGTTTCTGTTGGCGTCATCGCGCGTGCAGGAATTTTACGCCAGCGAAGGACGGTTGATGACCGAGCACGCGCTGCTCGACGACAACGGCGACAAGCTGGGCACGCCGGCCGACTGGTTCCAAGGTGTGCGAGCGGTCAAGTCGGCCAAGAGCGGAGCGGCTGTCGATGGACTGCGAGCCGCTCAATGGCATCTCGTTCGGAGTGCTCGCGAGGAGCAGCTTCCGGCGGCGGTTCGTCAGCGACGGGATCAACTCGAACAAGAGCTTTCGAACTTGCGATTGCGAAAGACGCAGGTGTCCGAAGACGAGTACTTGGAATTGATTGAGCCGTTGTTGCTCGAACTGGCGCGACTTTATGAGGCAGGTGCGGCTGGAAATTGATTTCTGGCCTGCAACAAATCCTGAGACGCGCAGATGGCCCGCAAGACCGCGCGAACGAGAGCCGCTTTGTGAGAATTGACGGAGTGCTCGAAGCTGTTCTGGCCTTCGGCGTAGGCGGCTTGCAGAAGTCGTTGAAAAGTGTCTCGATCGGGTAGTGGGCCGTCTCCGCAGAGTCGTTTCACCAATGCGAGCTTGGTGCCCGCTTCGTGTTCGTTGCTTGCCCAAGCGACCTCAAAATTCGACGGCTGTCCCTGGGATTGCAAGAGGCTGATCGAGATTCGGCAGACGAGTCGTTCGTTGTCCAAAAGTGTGATGCTTCCGCCCGTCGCACAGGTTTGCGAGTGGGGATCGCATTCATGGATTTCCAAATTGGCGGTGAATCGCGGAGTGGATTCCTCCAATTTGAGTCGTCCAAGAGCCAATCGCCGTTGCGCCGTGTCGCGAGTGTTGTTTGTGGTGTTTTGAAGTGCGGCCTCCGAGTGACCATGGAGTGGGCCGGTCCACAGCCGGCCAGATTCGATCAGCTCACTCGCAATCCGCTCGTTCTCTTGGCGGACGCTTGTCAAATGCGTTTGCTGTGCCGCCAAGAGGGACTCGGCGGCAAGACGTCGGCTCCAAAAGAAAAATTGCTGAGTCCCCGCAAGCATTCCCAACAACGCGATCAGGTACCACCAACGACGATCCAAACTCATCGGTCACTCCGAAGTTTCACAAGGTAGGACAAAAAGGGAGGAGGAATGTCTTGGCCGTGTGGAGGCGTGACAAGACTAGCCCAAAAGTTCGCGGAAAGTTCCTCGAGAAACCGAACTGCCGTGTCGCTTGATCCGAGAATTGTGGTCGCGCGTCAGGCATCCTCTGGGTGCGCGGGCCGCACTTCCGAGGAGAGGACACCGTCGAGGCGATTAAGCTCAGACACCAGTTGCGGCAACGTGGCAGTCGGGAGCAACGTCACCCCGAACGTCAGTTCCATGGCGGAGCCTTGTCGGATGGTGCTTGCCGCATGAGTTTGCACGTTGCTGGTGTGTTTCGACAACACCCCTTGCAGCAGTGATTCGGCTTCCGGTGACCAGACGAGTTTGACGGCCAGAATTTTTCGGTGGTGACTGGCCGAAGCCTCGATCGCTCGGTCTCGAAAAACAGCGGCTGCAACGGCGACTGTACCCAAGCCGATCAGGGCCACGGTCGATTGTCCTGCGCCGATCGCCATCCCCTCAACCACGGCGAAGATCACGAACGCGGTGTCTTTGGAGTCTCTCACGATCGTGCGAAAACGGACGATCGACAACACGCCGGCCAAGCTGAACGCACGCGCGAAATTATCGCCGATCACCTGCGTCACCATGGCGATCAACACGCACAGCATGACGAGCGTGGCGGAGAACGTCGTCGTCCGCTCGGACGTTTGGCTGCGAGTCGTTCGGTGGATGCCAACGACCACGCTTCCCAAAAGGAGTGCGGCGACCAGGCGAACAAGCAACGTCAGCCAGGGGACAGACTGTGAGTTGTCAAACGCTTGTCGTAGCCAATCGGGCATCACTTGTTCCTAGCGCCGCGCTCGTCAAACAAACTCGCCTGTCAAACGAGACAGCGGGATGCACGCCGCGACGCTCTCACGGTACTTCGAGAATGATTCGGGTGCCAATCGTAAATCTTGAATCAAGCCGCGAAAGGCTGCCGGGAGCACATCGCGAAATTTGAGCTCGACGATTCGTCGGCCGCACAGCAGCGGTTCGCCGGATAAAGGGCCGGACGGGATATGCCAGTCGGCCGCGTCGGTCGCGAACAGATCGCGGTCGATCGTCAGTCGAATTGGCCCCGTGGCGGATGTCCCGACACGAGCCGATCGGCAATACGTCACTTGGCATACCGGTCGCAATTGTCGCTGGTCGAGTCGCCGTCGAAACCAAGCTCCCTCCCAATCGAGATCGGCGGGTTGCTGGAACTGCCGTGACCACTCCGCTTCGGCGACGGAGACTCGGCGTTTGCGAACGA
>CAZILR010000821.1:0-2969 GCA_964539995.1 uncultured Planctomyces sp. | reverse complement strand
CGGCGAGAGGCTGTACGTCCCCGGTAAGTCCACGAGGTCGATCGGCTCGGCGGTCCCTTTGATCCGGCCGACCTTTTTCTCGACCGTGACTCCCGGAAAGTTGCCGACTCGCGCCTGCAAGCCGGTCAGCGCGTTGAACAGCGTGCTCTTGCCGGTGTTCGGGTTGCCAATGATTGCGACGGTGAGCGGCATGGGAGGAATTCGGAACGGGGAGGGCGGAAGTCGGAACAGTTGGTAGGGATCTCAGATTTCAAATCTGAGATTTCAAATCTGAGATTAGAACTCGGCGGGCTTCGACGATGCGGAGGGAGAGACGGTAGCCACGGACTTCAAATTCCAACGGATCGCCCAACGGCGCGGCACCGAGCGACCGGATCAACTCGCCGTCGGTCAGCCCCATTTCCAGCAACCGCACGGCCACGGCGTCATCCCCCTCGACATCAAGGATCGTGGCGGCTTGGCCTTCGGGAAGTTGATCGAGAGTTTGAGGCAACGGGGCACCTTCTGTCATCAGCCGGAACGCTAGCGTCCGGTTCACGACGGCACGGAAAACCGGACGCTAGCGCGTGCCGGCTCATGGATTATGGAATCGCGGTCAACGCCACCAAAATTTCGGCCTCGTCATCCATTCGCAGGCTCAGCCGATGACCCCCGATGGCGACGATACAGGGCCGGCCCGGTTGGACCATCAGGACGCAAACTTGCTCCCGAAGTCCCATCTCGGCCAGCCGATGAACGACTTCGGGGGAACCATCCACCTGGACCACATGACCGACTTCACCAGCCGCCATCAGCTCCAACGGGACAATGTTTTCCAAGACAAGACTCCAAAGCGGGACGGGGATTCTAAGCCCTCAACGTCCCGGAACAACCGAATGGTGGAATTCCCACACTTGTAGCCCAGGCCCTTGTGATCTGGGTGATTCGTGAGGAACAACAGAATCACCCGATCCACAAGGGATCGGGCTACGGCGTAACAATCGAGTTCAGTGCGTAAAACTCCGCGAGTCGATCGGGCGAAATCCCCAGCTTCAGCCCTGCCAGCAACGTCCAGTTTCGCAGCGTTTGCCGGACAACTCCGTGTTTCAGCCAGCGCCGCGGATCGACGTGGATCGGGCCGGGCAAGAGTTCGATTCGCCAGCCTCGGCGGCGAAATTCCTGCATCAGCAGCACGTCTTCCATCAGCCGGACCTCGGCAAACCCGCCGACCGCCTCGAAGGCCGACCGCCGGACGAAAATCCCCTGATCGCCGTAGGGCATCCGCCGCCAACGAACGCGGACCGAGTTGCCCCATTCCAGCCAGCGGAAGATTCTCCGGTCATGGTCGATCTGCTGTTGGAACGCTCCGCCGATCACATTTTCATCCCGAAGGACGGCTTCGATTTGTCCGGCCGCCTGAGGTTCCAACCAGCAGTCGGCGTGCAGAAACAGGAACACGTCTCCCGTCGCCGCTCTCGCTCCGGCATTGAGTTGCCGACCACGACCACGCTCGCTGGTCACGACCATCGCTCCAGCCGATCGAGCCAGACCACTCGTTCCATCCTGGCTTTGGCCATCGGCGACGATGATTTCACTCGGCTGTAACGCCAAGGCACGCTGGATGTTTTGATCAATTCCAGCGGCTTCGTTCAGCGTCGGAATCACGATGGACAGCCGCATCTTGGCCTCTTCGATTTCGGCTCGGTTCCTTGAACTGACGGCGGACAGCCGCAACGATCCGCCCCTTCGCAGGAGTGGGTCATCGTCAAAGTCTGCGCAAGTTACCTGGTTTCTAGGGAGAGTTACGCCATGTGTCTGAATCGGAAGTCGTTGATTGTCGCCTTGACCCTCGCTGTCACAGGAGTCGTCGCCACGGGAATTCAATCCGCTGAGATGTCCGCGCGGGTCGAAAAGAACTCCAAGAACCTCGATTGGTTGGTCGAACATCCCACCATCCAGAAATTGTTGGTCCTGCACAACCAAGAGCGGGCACGAGTGGGCTTGTCTCCCTCGAAATTGAACCCGGAGATGTGCCTCGCCGCCCAAAAACACGCCGTCTGGATGGCCGAGACCGGCTGGTTTTCGCACAGCGGCCTGCCGTACCGCGAGAACATTTTCATGGGAGTCACCACCCCGGAAGCCGCCACCAACGGCTGGATTTGGTCGCCGGCTCACCACGGAAACATGCTCAGCGGCACCGAGGTCGGCTTCGGCTACATGGTGCTCAATGGCCGGTACTGCTGGTGCTCGGTGATGCAGTAGTTGGCTCAAATTGGGATTGGCGAGCCGGCTGGCGTTAGCCGCCGGACGTGTGCGAATGTCGGACAGTCCGGAGCCTGACGGCCTCCGGCTCGCCAAGAGCTTTTCCAGATTATTGGAAATGCCCAAAGCTCAGCCCTAAACTGTCGCCCTTGATGCAGCCCGGCTCCTCCGGGCTGCATTTGTTTCCAAGGTGGGCGGGCGAGCGAACGATGGCCAAGGATTTCCTCAAAGACACGCGAGACCACTACGACGTGGTCGTCATCGGCAGCGGCCTAGCCGGACTGACCTCGGCCAACATTCTGGCCCGCGCCGGCTATTCCGTGCTGCTGCTGGAGCACCATTACCAACTCGGTGGCATGGCGACCTGGTTTAAGCGGGCCGGAGGACACATTTTCGACATCTCGCTGCACGGGTTTCCGATCGGCATGATTAAGTCCTGCCGCAAGTATTGGACGCAGGAGATCGCCGACAGCATCGTGCAGCTCAAGGGGATCCGGTTCGAGAACCCCCAGTTTTCTTTGACCACGACCTTCAACCGCGAAGACTTCACGAAGCTGCTGATCGAGAAGTTCAACGTCCCCGGCGAGACGGTCCAAAAGTTCTTCGACACCGCTCGGGCGATGAATCACTTCGACGCCGAGGCCAAAACGACTCGGCACCTCTTTGAGGAGTTTTTCCCTGGCCGCAGCGACGTCATCCGACTGCTGATGGAGCCGATCACTTACGCC
>CAZILR010000820.1:0-2971 GCA_964539995.1 uncultured Planctomyces sp. | reverse complement strand
CCATGTCAACAACATGGACGACGACCGTGACGAACTGCTGTTTGCTCTGCTGGAACAATTGATCGCGTCGTCGCGCGATGGTCGGATGCCCGATTTCGCCGCCGTCACTCGCGAGCATCCCGAACTGGAAGCCGAACTGCGCGAGCTGTGGGCGACGGCGATGCTGGCGGAAGACTTCGGCAGTTTCTCGCGCGACGATTCGAGCCAAACACCCGTACTCAACGATGACGGCGTGAGACAAACATCAACACCGTTCTCACGCCGCGTCGGCGATTTTGAGTTACTCGAAGAGATCGGCCGCGGCGGCATGGGTGTCGTTTATCGTGCGACGCAGATCAGTCTGAACCGCGCGGTCGCGTTGAAGATGATCCTGCCCGGACGATTGGCTTCAGCGACCGACTTATCCCGGTTTCGAGCCGAGGCGGAAGCCTCCGCGAAGCTCAAGCATCCAAACATTGTGTCGGTGCATGAAGTCGGAGAACTCGATGGGCAGCCGTTCTTCAGCATGTCGCTCGTCGAAGGCACGACGCTGGCGAAGCGTCTTGCCGATGGCCCTCTGTCGTCGCATGATGCGGCCGATTTGCTGATCCCCGTTTGCCGAGCCGTCGCGGCAGCGCATCGACACGGGATTCTGCATCGCGATCTCAAGCCGTCGAACATCCTGATTGATAACGAGGGCCGGCCGTATGTCACGGACTTCGGCCTCGCGAAACGGTTGCATGAAGACTCGTTTAACCGCAAGCCGCAGGCGTGCGCGGCCGACGACGCGCACGCCTGTGGCTTGCGGTTAAACGAAAACGAAACCACCAACCTCACCGCGACCGGCGCGATTCTCGGCACGCCGAGCTACATGGCTCCCGAACAAGCTGCCGGCCAGCGCGGCGAAGTTGGTCCGGCCAGCGATGTCTACAGCCTTGGTGCGATCTTGTTCGCGATGCTCACGGGTCGGCCGCCGTTTCAAGCGGCGTCGCCGGTGGACACGGTGTTGCAGGTACTCGAACAAGACCCGGTCCCGCCGCGTGTGCTCAATCCGCAGGCCGATCCCGACCTCGAACTCATCGCGCTGAAGTGTCTGCAAAAGCCGAGCGACCTGCGATACGCGACCGCTGATGCGCTCGCGGATGATCTGCAAGCGTTCTTGGCTCACGAGCCGATCTCCGCGCGGTCGGGACACTTCTCGCAAATCCTCAGCCGAGCGTTTCGTGAGACGCATCACGCGGTCGTCTTGCAGAACTGGGGTTTGCTCTGGATGTGGCACGCCGCCGTCGTGTTCGCGATGAGCGTGCTGACCAACGTGCTGCTGCTTTCCGGCGTGAAGTCGCGCTGGGTGTATCCCGGCTTGTGGGTCGTGCTGCTGGGCATCTGGGCCGCGTGCTTCTGGAGCCTGCGTCGCCGAGCCGGCCCGATCACGTTCGTCGAACGCCAAATCGCTCATACCTGGGCCGGCAGCATGATCGCCAGCACCGGCCTGTACGTCGTCGAGTGGGCCTTGGGCCTCGAAGTGCTGTCGCTCTCACCGGTGCTGGGCCTCATCAGCGGCATGGTCTTCCTGGTCAAAGCCGCGATCCTCTCCGGCCGTTTCTACATCCAAGCCGTCGCCATGTTTCTGACAGGCATCGTGATGGCGCTGATGCCGCTCTGGCCGATTCCCGATCTGCGCATCACTCTCTTCGGCATCGTTTCTGGCTTGAGCTTCTTCGTGCCGGGTTTGAAGTATCACCGTCAAAGACACGGTACGAAATGATGAGCAACGAGTGGCTGCCCGAATGTAGCCCTCATCGCTCCGCGTGAGGTTCGCCGATCGCGCATCAACGTTGGAACGTCGCCAAAACCTCGTTCGCGAATAGCGGCGCGAGTAGAGCGTGTTTGCTCATTGGCGATTGTTGGCGCGATCCGCGCCGAAGGACGCTCGGCTAACCTCACGCGGAGCGATGAGGGCTACATTGAGCTACTTTGCAAGCGACGGGATTGGCTTCGAGTAATGCCGGAATTCGCTCGGCGACAAGCGAGCCTTGCTGGAGTTCGCGGCGATGTAACGGCGGAGAGCGTCAAACTGCTCGGCGGAACGTACGAGATGGTCGAAGCCGTCTTGCTGCCAGAATCGGCCGGAGTCGCCGAGCTTGCGGTTGATCATCGTGGCTTGGTAGTGCTTCCAGCCCTCGCATTGATTCAGCATTCCCTCTTCGGTGGCGAATGCGGCCATGAGATGAACGTGATTGGGCATGACGACGAAGTCGGTCAGTTCGTAGCGATCGCCGTCAAACTTGAGCAAGCTCTCGGCGACGATCTGCGACAGTTCCGACTGCCGCAAAACGCAAGCTCCGTGACAGGCATCCAAGTGGCGATGCCAACGCTCGGAGAACGTCCGCACGAACTCGCCTTGCTGCGAACGATCGAGCTTCTGCAACTGCTGACGCCAATCGTCGGCCTTGGGGTTGATGCCTCGCTGGCGAAGCCAGTCGTCTCGGTCCGCGTGCCAGCGATTCAGCACCGATTGAGGAATCGAGTCCTTCGTCCGCCAAGTAATGAACGCGACGGTGCCGGCTTGAGCCCAATGCGGTAGCTTGCGTTCAAAGACCACAAACTCGGCGCTCGGATCAAACGCCTGCAACGGCCAAAGCGACATGCTGGCTCCAGCGTGAATGTGGTCAATGTAGCCCTCACCGCTCCGCGTGAGGTTAGCCGAGCACGCGTTGAACGTGGAGCGTACAAGCGGCGGCCAACGCCGGCTTGAGAGAACCGTGTTCGTTGGTTGGGTGTCGATTCCGGCACCGCAGTCGATCGACGTTCGGCTTTCCTCACGCGGAGCAGTGAGGGCTACATTGATGAGCTACATTGTGTCCGCGAAGCAACCGATATTAGGATGTCCGCCGTCCAACCGGGCCGATGAGTTGCTGATAACCTCGGCCCACCAACCTCCCGCCTTCCGAGTGCCCGCCATGCTGAATTTTCTTGGATCGACGAAGACGTT
>CAZILR010000819.1:0-2978 GCA_964539995.1 uncultured Planctomyces sp. | reverse complement strand
GCAGACAAACCCATGCAAATTCCAGTCATCGAGACTCATGCCATGCTGGCCGCCACCGCTGGTCGCCGTGATCGTCATGGCTCGCGGTTGCAGCAGCAGATGCTGCCCGCGCACATTGATCGGCTTCATCGCCTGATCTTTGGCGAGCCGGGCGGCGTCAGCTCCCGGACTGCTTTTTCCCGAAGGCGTACTCGAAGTTGTCCGGGGGCTGACGCCCTCCGGCTCGCCAACGGATGTGACTTCGCCCCCGTCCAACCCACACGGAATATGAAACCGATTGTCGATTCGCCAGCGAAACGAGTTGAGCATCCCCTCGCCCGCTTTGTCCTGACCGAACCCGGTGAAAAGTTTTCGCCGCACGTCCGCTTTGCCATCTCCGTCCGTGTCTTTGCAAAAGAGAATGTCCGGCGCGACACCGACCAGAATGCCGCCATCCCAACAGGCGACCGCCGTCGGGTAGTCAAGATCACCGACGTAGACCGTCGCCTTGTCGAACCGCCCGTCGCCGTCGAGGTCTTCCAGCATTTTGACGTCGCCACGACCGTGCGGCTTCGGACTGGCGTACTGGTTGTATTCGGGAAGCTCGACAACGAACGCTCGGCCAAACTCGTCGAAGTCCATCGCCATCGGTGACCGAATGAGCGGCTCGGCCGCGACGATCTCGGCGTGAAACCCCGCTTTCAGCTTGATCGCTTTGAGCGATTCCTCCGGTGACTTCGGAGCGATCCTTGGTAGCTCGGCCGAGTAATCCTTGTCGGCGCTGTCTTTGTCGTTCTGGGCGTCAGCAGCGGCCAACCATGCACCGGCCAACAGAACCGAGAGAATCACACCCCACAGACACGAAGCTCGATTCATCTTGCAGCTTTCCATCAAGAGGCGTCACCGAACTAACCCGAAGCGTTAGCGAGGACGAAGGCTCCATTACACGGTGTCGCAAATCAAGTCGGTGAAGTAGGGTGGGACCAGCGGTGCTTCGCCGTGCCGGCCCACCACTGGATCACGAAACCGTCCAATTTGAAAAAGAGAGTGGTGGGCCGGCGCTCGAAGCGAGCTGGTCCCCACCCTACGCCAGAACATCTTCGATGACTCGACCGTCGTCGATCTCCAGCCGCTTGCGGCCGGGGTAATGCAACCGACGATTATCCAAACCAAGCAGATGCAACACAGTCGCATGCAGGTCGGTGACGTAGTGCCCTTCTCCGAGTGCATGGTAGCCGAGTTCATCCGTCGCGCCGTGGACATAGCCTTGTTTCACACCCGCGCCGGCCATCCAGATCGTGAAGCCATTCGGATGATGATCGCGGCCGTCCTTGCCGCCGCCTCGCAATTCGAGACCCGGAGTGCGTCCGAACTCGGTGCAGAACACAACGAGCGTTTCATCGAGCAACCCGCGCTGCTTGAGGTCTTGAATCAAGCCCGCGACCGGCAGATCAATCGTGGCACACAGCCGCGTGTGATTGTCTTTGAGTTTCTGGTGCGAGTCCCACGAGCCATACGGTGACGGGAAGACTTGCACGAAGCGCACGCCTCGCTCTACCAATCGCCGAGCTGCCAACAGCCGCTGACCGGCGAGTTTCGTCGCGTCGGCGTTGATGCCATACAGCTTGGTGGTCGCTTCGGTCTCCTGCGAGAAATCAATCGCCTCGGGAACGGCGGCCTGCATCCGAAACGCCAGTTCGTAAGCGCGGATGCGAGCTTGCAGCTCTTGGTCCTCCGGGTATTCGACCGCCGTGAGCAGATTGAGCTTGTTGATCAGGTCGTACTCTTTCCGCTGCTCCTCCAGCGATTGACCGGCGTTGCGTTGACCGAACGGCAGCGGATTCTTCGGGTCCAGCGCGAGCGGCACTCCTGCGTGTTGCGGTCCCAAATACAACGAGTCAATCGACAGCCGAGTGTCCGATCGCGTCGGTCCGCCGAGCACCGCGAACTTCGGCAAGTTCTCGTTGAGCGTTCCCAGCCCGTAGTGTGCCCACGCTCCGAGGCTCGGCTGTTGTTCGTCGAGCCGATGCCGGCCGGTGTGAATCTGATTCTCGGCCGCGTGATCGTTGTCCGTCGTCCACATGTTGCGGACGAAGCAGAGTTCATCGACTTGCTGCGCGAGATGCGGCCACCAGTCGGTCATCTCGATGCCGCTGTCGCCGTGCTTTCGCCAGCCGACTTGCATCGGATAAATCGTCGGGTACACGTCCCGAACATTGATCTCTTCCGCAGCGACCGACCGAAACCGCTTCTTGTGCAGCGGCGAGTTGACCGGATTCTCAAACGGCGTCTTGTCAAACGTCATCCCCGCGTATTGACTGAGTGCCGGCTTCGGATCGAATGTTTCGACGTGGCTGTAGCCGCCTGAGAGGAAGATCCAGATGACGGACTTCGCACGCGCCGCGTGATGCAAGGGTGAGGGGGTGACAAGGTGGGAGGGTGAGGAGTCAGCGGCTCGCGCGACTTCGTCATCGGCCAGCATCGCGCCGAGCGCGAGGCCAGTGAAGCCCATGCCCATGTCGCTGAGGAATGCTCGGCGTGATGACGAATGGCAAATGCACTGAAATTCGGATCGAGTTGGTTTCATCTCGTTACCTGATCGTCACGAAGTCGTTGTGATTGAGTAACGCACGGACCAAGCTGGATTTCGCTCGCAGCCCGGCATCTGTGGCGTTGATCTTTGCCAATAGCTCACTTTGGTTCTTGAGAGCCTCCAAACAAATCTGCAACTCCTGCGGTGTCGGCTTTCGGGACAAGATACGCTCAAAGCACGCGACCACAAACTCGTCCGACCGCTTCTCTCCCTCGACTTGGGCGATCGCGACGCTCAGTTGATGCACCAAATCGCTGTTGGTCAGTGCGAGTGCTTGCTGCTCGACTTGCTGCACAATCTGATTATGGATCGAGATCGTCGGTTGCTGCTGCGGTGCTTGCTGCTCGACTGCTGGCACATCTGCGACGCTTGCGATCTCGGCTAGCACGCTCGCGACTTGCTCGCG
>CAZILR010000818.1:1427-2978 GCA_964539995.1 uncultured Planctomyces sp. | reverse complement strand
AGGAGGCTCGGCTAACACGGCTGAGCACCGAGAAGTTCATGCTCGACGGCCGGCATTGCGGCACGGGAGGGGGCAATCACATTGTCATCGGCGGGCCAACGCCAGCGGACAGTCCGGTCCTGCGGCGACCGGATCTGCTCCGCAGTTTGATTGCGTGTTGGCACAATCATCCGTCGCTGTCGTATCTGTTCTCGTCGCTGTTCATCGGGCCGACCAGTCAGGCTCCGCGCATCGACGAGGCTCGCAACGACAGCCTTTACGAAATGGAGATCGCGTTCCGGCAGATTCCCGATGACGGTGGCTGTCCTCCGTGGCAAGTGGATCGAGTCTTTCGGCATCTGCTGACCGACGTGACCGGCAACACACATCGGGCCGAGTTCTGCATCGACAAGCTCTACACCCCCGACAACGACGACGGCCGGCGTGGGCTGGTCGAACTCCGAGCGTTCGAGATGCCGCCGCACGCACGGATGAGTCTCGTCCAACAACTGCTGCTGCGAGCATTGATCGCTCGGTTCTGGGAGACGCCATACAAGCACAAACTGGCCCGTTGGGGAACCGAGTTGCACGACCGGTTCCTGCTGCCGCACTTCATCGAGCAAGATCTGTCGGACTTGCTGCACGAGTTGGACGACGCCAACTATCCGTTTGACCGAGCGTGGTTCGACGCGCACATCGAATTCCGGTTCCCGTTGCTTGGCAGCGTGATTCATCGCGGCGTGCAGTTGGAATTACGGCAAGCGATCGAGCCGTGGCATGTGCTCGGCGAAGAGTCCGGTCCTGGTGGCACGGCGCGGTACGTCGATTCGTCGGTCGAGCGAATCGAGGTCAAAATCCGCGGGCTGACGGACGCTCGGCACATCGTCACCTGTAACGGTCAGCGCGTGCCGTTACATCCGACGGGAACCATTGGCGAGTTCGTAGCTGGTGTGCGCTATCGAGCTTGGCAACCGCCGTCGTGTCTGCATCCGACGATTCCGGTTCACGCTCCGTTGATCTTCGACGTGTACGATTCGTGGAATGGCCGCTCGATCGGCGGCTGCCAGTATCACGTCGCCCACCCCGGCGGCCGGTCTTACGACACGTTCCCCATCAACGCCGCCGAGGCTGAAACGCGGCGGCACTCGCGATTCTTCCCATTCGGGCACACGCCGAACGCTTGGAAGGCCGCGCCGCTGGAGATTCATCCGGAGTTCCCGTTGACGCTCGACCTGCGCAAACCGCCCATTCCGCAAGTTGCTGCCCCGTCGCTGGCGGACTCCGTCTTCGCCGCGACATCGTCTGTTCCGTCTCCGCTGAAATCTCCTAGACTGGCATCGCTCGCGAACGTGGTGACAGGCGGCTCACACTAACCCGAAGCGGCCCCGCGGGCGGACGCCTCACCGGGAGCACGTTGTGGCGGGTTGAGGGGCGCGCGCCCGCGGATTCATTGAGTTGGCTGGCACGAATCAGCCGCTGGTGGATGCCGCGTTCGAGTCTCGCCTATCTGCCGGCGCAGGGCTTTCTCGCCTGGGATCTCAATCATCTCGGTTGGCTTGAACGCTGGCAGCG
>CAZILR010000818.1:0-1417 GCA_964539995.1 uncultured Planctomyces sp. | reverse complement strand
AAGCGCCAGCGAGGGCGAACGCTTCACTGGTAGCAGTTTTGCGAGTGTTCTGGAGCGCTCGCCCTCGCTGGCGCTTCGGTTAGTTTTTCGGTCGGAGAGCACTCTTGGTGATGACAGCGAACTGGAATCAGTCGGCGATGCAAAGCCAGAGTTCGCGTCGTGCTCCGACGGCGGACTGGCTGGGGTATTCCCCGCCACCCGGCGCGACCGACGAGGTCTTCGATCCGAGTGGCGAGGTTCATTCGCACTGGCAGGGCTTCCTTGATTCACTCGATCAACTTGGCTTGCCGGAACTGACGCGGCGTTGGGAAGAGGCTCAGCATCTGATTCGTGAGAACGGAGTCACCTACAACGTCTACGGCGACCCGCGCGGCATGGAACGGCCGTGGCAACTCGATCCGATCCCGCTACTGATTTCCTCGGACGATGCGAAGTCATTGGAAGAGGGACTCATCCAGCGCGGCCGATTGCTGGAAGCATTGGGACAGGATCTCTATGGCCCTCAGCGTTGTCTGTCCGAAGGCTACTTGCCGCCGGAGGTCGTCTTCCCGAACCCTGCGTTCTTGCGGTCCTGTCACGGGATTCGCTGGCCGCAGAATCGACGGCTGCATTTGTACGCGGCGAACATTGGACGTTCGGCGGACGGTGGGTTCTGTGTGCTCGGCGATCGGACGCAGGCTCCTTCGGGAGCTGGCTACGCGCTGGAGAATCGGCTCGTCTTATCGCGTGTGTTGCCGGATGCGTTTCGGGACTGTCGCGTGCAGCGGCTGGCGTTTTTCTTTCGCACGTTGCAGGACACGTTGCGAGCGATCGCGCCGCACAATCGAGACAACCCGCGGATCGTGTTGCTCACCCCTGGCCCGTACAACGAAACGTACTTCGAGCACGCTTATCTCGCGCGGTATCTCGGCTACACGCTGGTTGAAGGTGGCGACCTGACGGTGCGCGACAATCGCGTGTTCTTGAAAGTGCTCGGCGCGTTGCAGCCTGTGGATGTCATTCTGCGGCGGCTCGACGATGATTTTTGTGACCCGCTCGAACTACGGCCTGATTCGTTTTTGGGAGTCCCCGGACTCGTGCAGGCGGTTCATGCGGGGAACGTCGCGGTCGCGAATGCGCTGGGGACAGGACTGCTCGAAACGCCGGCTCTGCTGGCATTTTTGCCGGGGCTGTGCCGATTCTTGCTCGGCGAGGAATTGAAGCTGTCCTCCGTGCCGACGTGGTGGTGCGGCGAGCCGCGTGCTCGCGATCACGTTCTTTCGCATCTGCGCGACATGGTCATCAAGCCGGCTCTGGCAAGCATCCGCATGGAACCGATCTTCGGCGACGAACTGACTCGCGAGCAGCGCGAAGAACTCGCTGCGAAGATTCGAGCTCGGCCGCAAGACTTCGTCGGTGAGCATCGGCTACTGCTTTC
>CAZILR010000817.1:0-2987 GCA_964539995.1 uncultured Planctomyces sp. | reverse complement strand
CATTTGGTCGGCAACACAATGCGCGGCAGTTCGGTCGTCGGTGCCTCGATTCACAACAGCCACAACCGCTGGCTGACAATTCACGGCACGAATTATCTCGTCGTCCGTGACTGCGTCGGCTATCGCAGCATCGGCCACGGATACTTTTTGGAGGACGGGACCGAGATCAACAACATCCTCGACCGGAACCTCGCGGTGCAGGCGATGGACGGCAAGAAGCTCCCGAAGCAGGTGCTGCCGTTCGATCAAAACGACGGGGCCGGCTTCTGGTGGGCGAACAGTCTGAACACCTTCACTCGCAACGTGACGTGCGAGAACAACCGCTACGGCTACTTCTTCGAGGCGACCGAGACGAGCGCTCTCAAGCTGACGCTGCCAGTGCAGCAACCAGACGGGTCCGAGAAGCCGACCGACATCCGCACGCTGCCGTTCGTGCGGTTCGAGGACAACGAGGCTCACTGCGACGGCCTGTACGGCATCAATCTCGGCGAAGGTGTGAACCGCGTCGGCCCGGACGCGAAGCATCCGTTCGTCCTGCGGAACACAAAAATCTGGGAGATTCATTACGCCTTCCGAGTTCAATCGCCCTGCGTGCTCAATGAGAACATGCAGATTTACAACTCGATCTACGGCGTCTATCACCCGAACTTTGACCGGCACGTCTATCGCAATCTCTCGATCACGCAGTCGCCGCGACACGGCGACGCCGAGCCGTTCAATCGCGGCCACGACGACGACAGCGTTCAATACGGCTCGCTGACGGTCGATGGCCTGACGTTCTCCGGCCATCACAACAGTGGTATGCCGCTGATCCAGATCACCGACCACAATCCGACTGGCTCAGCCGAGACTCACATCCGCAACGTGCAATTCATCAACCGTAACGACAACAATCGCCGAGCACTCGTCAACCTCGGCGGCGGCCCGCGCCCGACTCCGAAGACGCCGACCAGCGTCCCGGTGATCCTACACGACTGGTACGGCTCCGGCCGGCACGCGCGTGTCGTCAGCGCGAAGTCGAGCGAGGTCAGTTCCGAGGGCAACTCGTACAAGTCCGACGCGCCGCTGACGGGCGACGAATCGCGAGTCCTCGAAGTCCGCGACGTCGCGTTTCCGCAACTGCTTGACCCGGTCGATGACCTGCCGCCGTCCACCGTCGTCACGTCGGTCGCTCGTACGAACGACGGTTGGCTGATTCGCGGCTCTGCGTCTGACAACGGCGAAATCAAGCAGGTCACGATCAACGGCGTCTCGGCTCGTGCAGTCAGGGACAACTTCGCCGAGTGGGAAGTCACGCTGCCGAATCCCGGCAAGCAAGGCTCGGTTGAGATTACAGCGTTCGCTCGCGATGCTGCGGGCAACGTCGAAAAGCAGCCTCGTTGAAGCGCGGTCAGTCGAGTGCTCATTCCAGAAATTCATCAGGGAGACAACGCGATGATCGTCACCGTTCAACAACACATTTTGCAGGAGCAGAAGCGGTTCCCCGGTGCATCAGGTGAGTTTTCGTGGCTGCTGTCGGGGCTCACGCTCGCGACCAAGATGGTGCAGGCTCGCGTGCGGCGGGCGGGGCTGTCGGACATTCTCGGCGACGCGGGTGGTGACGTGAATGTGCAGGGGGAAATCCAGCAGAAGCTGGATGTGTACGCCAACGAAGCGTTGATGCACTGCCTGGGCGCGCGGTCCAGCATCGGCGTGCTGGCATCGGAGGAGAACGAGAAGCCGCAGATCATGGGGCACTGCTCGAAAGACGCGAACTACGCGGTCGTATTCGATCCGCTCGATGGGTCGTCGAACATCGACGTGAACGTCAGCGTCGGTACGACGTTCTCCGTGATGCGACGTCCTGATGGAGTCGGCTGCGACGAGCCGGAGAAGTGGCTGTTGCAACCCGGCAGCAAGCAGATTGCGGCGGGTTATGTGTGCTACGGCTCATCGACCGTTTTGGTTTACAGCGTTGGCAACGGAGTGCATGGCTTCACGCTTGATCCGTCCGTCGGGGCGTACTTGCTGAGTCACCCGAACATTCGGATGCCGAAGCAAGGCAAGTATTACTCGGTGAACGAAGCGTATCGCGATGGCTTCCCGCCGGGCTACAACGAGTTCCTCGACCGGATGCGGAAGGGAGTGCTCGGCAAGCCTTACGCCTCGCGTTACATCGGCTCGATGGTTGCCGATCTGCATCGGACCTTGCTGAAGGGCGGCGTGTTCCTGTATCCGCCGACGACCGATCATCCGAAAGGCAAGCTGCGGCTGTTGTACGAGGCGAATCCGATTGCGTACCTCGTGGAACAGGCTGGCGGCGTGGCCACTGACGGCCGACGCCGACTCCTCGATCTTCAGCCCGTGGAGGTCCACCAGCGCACACCGCTGATCGTCGGCAGTCCGGTGGAGATGGCGGAATTCCAACGACTCGTGCCACACGTTGAATCGTAACGCTTTCCGCCTTTCTCCGTGTCCTCTGTGCCTCTGTGTTTCAATCTCTTAAACACAGAGGCACGGAGGACACAGAGAGAGTGGCCATCACCTTGAGCACAGAACCATGACCGCACCGATTTCCAATCCGGACGTCCAAAATCGACGAGTCTTCTTGCAGGGATCATCGTCCGCCCTCGGAATGGCGGCGTTCGGGACATTGTTGGCGGGACGCGGTCGCGTCGAAGCCCGCGATGGAGCGCTCTCCGGATTCCCGAACTTCGCTCCGAAGGCGAAGCGGATCATTTACCTGTTTCAGTCCGGTGCGCCGTCACAGATGGATTTGTTTGATCCGAAGCCAGAGTTGGAGAAGCGGCGCGGCGAGGACTTGCCGGAGTCGATTCGCCAAGGGCAGCGGCTGACGACGATGACGTCGGGACAGGCGAAGTTTCCAGTCGCGCCGTCGATCTTCAAGTTTGCTCAGCATGGCCAGAGCGGGATGTGGATGAGTGACCTCGTGCCGCAGATGTCGGGCATCGCGGACGAGTTCTGCATGATCCGCTCGATGCACACCG
>CAZILR010000816.1:0-2989 GCA_964539995.1 uncultured Planctomyces sp. | reverse complement strand
CCAAGCTCGTTGCCGAGTCGGTTCTGAAAAGACTCGATTGGTCACGATCTTCTGGCGGCCCGGCGGAAGGTCCGTGATCGACGTGATGTCGAGATCGCCAAACTGCGTCAGACACAAGCTGCGCGGGATCGGCGTCGCCGTCATCACCAGCACATGCGGCGCGAGGCCACCTCCGCCGAAGTGTGCGCGCTGCGCGACGCCGAATTTGTGCTGTTCGTCGATCACGACCAATCCGAGCTTCGCGAAGCGGACATCCTTTTGAATCAGCGCCTGCGTTCCGACGATCAGGTTCGCTGCCCCCGATTCCATTTCCGCGAGCGTTTGCCGTCGTTGCGAATCGGTCAGACTGCCGGTTAACAGTCGCCGTTCGACTCGGCTTTCAGACAACAGCGTATCGATCGTGTTCCAGTGCTGAGTTGCGAGCAGTTCGGTGGGAGCCATGATCAAGGCTTGATGTCCGTTGGCGATCGCGACCAGCATCGCGTAGATTGCGATGGCGGTTTTTCCGGCTCCGACGTCTGCTTGCAGCAGCCGGTGCATGGCTTGATCGCAGGCGATGTCCCGGCAGATTTCCGCGACGGCTTGGTTTTGTCCGGCAGTGAATTGAAACGGAAACAGCCGTCGTGCTCGCGCGTCGATCTTGGCGTTGACCGGCAACGGCGGAGCAGGGGGGCCACGTTTCCACGCTCGGCGTCGCAGTGCCAGGCCGACCTGAAACTCCAACAAGTCCTCGAAAATCAGCCGTCGCTTGGCCGCATGAAATTCGGCCATCATCTTGGGGACGTGCAACTGTCGGATCGCATCACAGCGTCTGGGCAGCTTGTGTTTCGTGAGCAACTCGTCCGGCAAGTGTTCGACGATCAATTCAGCGAATCGTTCGACGGTTGTTCGCGAGATGCGCCGCATCTCGTGCATCCGCAACCCTTCGGTCAGGTGATAGCGCGGCAGCACTTCGCTCGGCGCATCGCTGTCATCGGTGTCGAGGTATTGAATTTCCGGATTGCTGAATTCCCATCGTCCGGTCTTCCACTTCGGCTTGCCGGAGAACAGCACGGTCTGCTGATCCCCAAATTTCTTGATCATCCACGGCTGATTGAACCACATCCCGCGCACATAGCCGTCACCACAATCGAGCAACACGGCCGTCATCGTCTTGCCGGTACTCGTCAGCCGAGCGTCTCGATCGACGACCTTGCCTTTGACTGACTGCAACGTATCGGCTTGCAGATCCCGAACGGACGTGACGCGAGACAAATCCAACACATCTCGCGGCACATTGAACAGCACATCTTCGGCGGTCTTGAGTTCTAACCGCTCCAACAACGGTGCTCGGGCCGGGCCGACTCCGGGCAGAAATTGCACCGGCGTCTGCAACGACGGGATCTCGTCTCGCTCAGCGATGTCGATGACGCGCGAGTCGTCCATGTTGCTGCTTCGCGTGACAGGAATGAGAGATTGATTGATCGCCAGATTGATTCTGGCATCACACTAACCCGAAGCGCCAACGAGGGCGAGTGCTCCCCAAAGGCGTTGAATTCAGAGTTGTTGGGAGGGCCGCCTTCGCAGACGCTTCGGGCTATTTGGTCACAGCGTCCAGTCAAACATGAGCGTCCAGACGATGACTCTAGCGTCGTTCCTTCTGGTACAGATCGGTCAGCAAGTCTTCGACCGATTTGAATTTCTTGCCGGCAGCGAGGACCGTGTCGATCTTCTGCCGAGCATCCGGTGCCGAATGGCCGAGGCTGACGAGGGCTTCAAAGGCTTCTTGCACGACCGATTGTTGACCGGCTTGCTCTGGAGGTAAATCGCGAGCGACCATCAGCGCGAACTTAGCCATCTTGCGCCGCAGTTTGGCGACGATGCGCTCGGCAGTCGCGGGTCCAATGCCGGGCAGGGCGGTCAGCTCTTTGACGTTTTGCTCTTCGATGGCGACGGCGACTTCACGCACGGGGCGGACCATCGCTCGCAGAGCCGTCTTCACGCCGACACCGTCCACCGAGCAGATGCTCTCGAAGAATTCCTTTTCCGCATCGTTGAGAAAGCCAATCAGTCGTGGCGTCAGTCGGCCACCTTTTTGCGGATTGCCTTCGAGGTACTCGATGGTCCGCAGGCTGACGTCTTGATCGAGGCTCCCTTGAAGCTGTCGCCGCACGAACTCCGGGACGAAGACTTCGTACTCGAACGCTCCGACCGACAGCGTTGCTTCGCTGCCGGTGAGATGCACCAAACGGCCGGTGATGCGGGTAATCAAAGTGAGTCCTCTCAGCGTAGCCCTCTCGCTCCGCGAGAGGATTGCCGAACGGTGCCGCGACATCATTGGCGCGATATTGGCGCGATCGACGCGCAGTGAACCATCAGCGTCCTATCCACGCTCGGCTGTCCTCTCGCGGAGCGAGAGGGCTACTTTCGCACATGGTCGTCGCTGGGGGACAGGCCATCAACCCGTAGCGGCACGCGCAGTTCGGAGTATTCCGTGATGTTCGTGCGGATGATGATCGAACCATCATGTGCGCCTGGCGGGACATCGGTGATCGTCACGATGACTTTCTGCTGACGCTGGCCGATCTCATCGAACTGAGCTTCGCCGATCGCGACTTCAACCCAGTCGAGGGTGCAGGTGGCTTCCAATAATTCGAGTCGCGCGAGTGGCCGATCCTCCGGTGCGGCGCGGAAGTCGGTGATCGTGACTTCTTTGGTCGTCGGCTGGTTGTTGAATTGATAGACGAGCAGCGATCGAGGCCGGATTTCTACTCGCTCTTCCGGCAGTGAGATTTTGAACCGGACCTCCGCCTCGCGCGGCTGACCATCGTCATAGAGAACCTGGCAGGTGTATTCATGTGGGCCGGGTTTCTCGTTCGCGGCGCGGACTCGCAGGAAGAACTCGCCTCCCTCGCCGGGAGCGAATTCCTTTCGTTCCAGTCGAGGGTTCAAGCAGCCGCAGCTCGGTTTGAGTTCCGAAATCTTCAGCGGCTGTGTGCCCACATTTCGG
>CAZILR010000815.1:0-2991 GCA_964539995.1 uncultured Planctomyces sp. | reverse complement strand
CCGTCGTATTGGCTCTGCAACCATGTATCGATCCAGAACGACTCAGTGCGGACGATCTCTTTCTGCTCCTGCGTCATCGAGCCGCTGACATCCATCATGTAGATGATCGCCGCATTCGCTTGCGGATCCGAAATCGTCTTCCAGCTTCGATAAAGCTGATCCTCCTTCATCGGCACGATCTTCGGCTTTTCGAGGTCGTAGTCGTTCGAGGCGATGCTGCGCTTGAGCGCCTGCTTGTAGGTCCGCTTGAAATGCCGCAGCGACTGCGGCCCGGTTTGCCGGATGCTGCTGTATTTGTCCTTCTGCGTTTTGAGCGAGTCGTGACCTTTCGGCTGAATGTTCGGCAGTTCCAATTCCTGAGCCAGCATCTTGGCCAACTCTTCGATGGAGACCTCGACGTCGCGAGTGTGCCCACTCCCCGGCTCGCTGCCGGCTTGGCCTTCGCCGTCTCCTTGTTCACCGCCGCTGCCAATCGGCTGCCCGACTTCACCTTCACCCTGAGCTACCCCGCCGGAACCCTTCTGCCCGTGGCGGAAGTGCGGGATGTCGATATTCGGCACCGGGATCGTCACCAGCCGCCGCCCCTGTCGACCGGTCATTTCACCATGAGTGATGTACCGGCGCAGGTCTTTGCGAACTCGCCCTTTGACGATCTCTTTGAATCGCTGCACGTCTCTGTCGATAGCTCTTGTCATATCACGCCTCTGAATGCGATTCAGCCGATGGTTTGTTGGAGTGTCTGGGCAACGGACTCGCAGGGCGAGACGCCCGTTTGTGGCGTAACATCGTCCACGCGAGCCTTCGTTGTCTCGACGAGATAGATTGTATTTGGTGTCATCGCGATCCCCCTGGAATTGACCCTGTCCCGGTTTCCCTGCACGCCATTCGTTCTCGTTAGCCAGTTACGGCCAGTTGGCTTGCCAGCGTCTTACCGGAGGTCGGTGGCGGAAGTGGGCGATTGTCTTGTTGAGCGATCTCCAGCCACTCTTCCACGATTTGGCAAAGTTCGCGATAGACCTCGACCTCATCGTCACCGTGGCAGCAAGGACCGATGACTCCGGGACAGTGACCCACGAAGCAGTGGTCTTCGTCAGACCATTCCACAATTTTCACATAGCGAGAGCTGTCCGTCATGATTGGGATTCCTCAATGGCTTTTTGCACGATGCGTTCTTGGTACGGCTTGGCGTCCGCTCCTTCGTGCCCTGAGATCGTCACACGCACCCCTTTGGGATGTTGGTAATTTCGATGACTTCCTTTCCCACTGCGATTCGTGAAACCCGCTTGCTCCACGTCTCGCATCAACTCGCGAATCTTCCGTGGCATGTCTGCCGTTCCTCATCAGTCTTTTAGTCGTTGCAACGCCTCGTCCGCAGTGAGGAACTTGCCCGATTGTCTTCTCACGAGTTTCGCACGGAATTCGGCGTTATTTTCAATGAGATCACTCATGAAGACGTCACTCTCAACGCTCGCTTGTCGCGCGGCTTCGTCCACGAGAGCCTTCGTTGTCTCGGCGAGATGGATGGTGTTTGGTGTCATCAAAAGTTCCGAAAAAGACCGATCCTCGTTCCGCTTTCATTTTCTCTTGGTTCCGCCTTTAACTCCTGCTCCAGATGGAATCGCAGCAATCTGATGTTCGTCTTCGTAGATGATGTCACCGGGGTTGTCGGTCGTGTCATTCACGACAGGCAATCCGTGATCTTTGAGAAGCATCATCATCGCCCAGGCCCGCTCGATCATCTCTTCCGCTTCAGGGCGAAACCAAAACTTCGCACGCCGATGGGCGGAACTCAATTTGGGAACTCTTAAATTATGTTCAAACCAAACCAACTCCTCTTTCAAAAAGTGCGAGGTGGCTTCGTGGATCTCCTGCTGCTTAAGCAGAAGATAAGCCGACGCAAAGATTCCGATTGGTGAGGTTTTCTGCTTGTTAGATTTTCTGAGGCGAAGAGCCTTTGCAGACGTATCGCGATTCGATGGCTTGCCACGGAGTCGCGAGACGACTCCTTCTAGCGTCGCAGTTAGTTCTTCAAACACTCCGTAATTGATGTAAGTGTTCCACGCAACGGGATCAGATGCCGTGAATCGAACAAACAGTTTGTCGCTGGGCATTTTAGGTTACTCACTCTTCGAATCCCCTCGCGCGAAGATGCTGGCCACATATTGCAACACGTCGGTCGCTGATTCTTCGTTGTAGCCGAAGTTGCGGATGAGGCGGCTTTTGACGATGTCGATCTTTTCTTGAGTGTCTTTGTCGATGACGTTCGACACGAGGCTCGTTAGCTTGATCGTGTCTTTCTGGTCCTCGAAGAGTTTCATCTCCAGCGCCTTTTGCAGGCGTTCGTTGGTCTTGTAGTCGAACTTCTTTCCGTCGAGAGCCAAGGCTCCGATGTAGTTCATGATCTCGCGGCGGAAGTCGTCTTTGCGAGTCTCCGGGATGTCGATCCGCTCTTCGATTGAGCGCATCAGGCGTTCGTCCGGTTGCTCCTCTTCGCCGGTGAACTTGTTCTTGACCTTCTCACGCTGCGTGTAGGCTTTGACGTTGTCGATGTAATTCGAACTGAGCCGCATTAGCGCGTCTTCGTCGGCGGCGATCGCGCGTTGGACCTCGTTCTTGACGACGTCGGTGTACTCGTCGCGCACGACGGAGATCAGTTGGCGATAACGCTCGCGGACCTCCTCAGCCCCGACCAGCGAGTGATGCTTGAGGCCGCCCTCCAATTCCTTCATGACCATGAATGGGTTGAGGCTGGTGGCGGTCGGGTTGACGACCAGGGCGTTGCTGATCTTGTCTTGGACATAACGCGGGCTGATGCCGTGCAGGCCCTCGGCTTTGGCTTCGCGGCGGAGTTGCACGATGTTGTCGGTCGTGAAACCGGGCAGCGTCTTGCCGTTGTAGAGCTTCATCTTTTGCATGAGGCTCAGGCCGTGATGCTTCGGCTCTTCGAGCCGTGTGAGCACCGCCCACATGGCGGCGGTTTCGAGCGTGTGG
>CAZILR010000814.1:0-2991 GCA_964539995.1 uncultured Planctomyces sp. | reverse complement strand
GACCGGCGGGCCGGCCAATGCCAACGCGCTGAACGCCCTGCAAAGCGGCGGCATGGGCGAAGGCTGGAGCGACTGGTGGGCGTTGATGTTCACCCAAAATTCGGGGGACTTGGCCGGAGATGCTCGACCGATCGGCAATTACGTTTTCGGACAGACGACGGCGGGTGGCGGTATTCGCCGCTTCCCGTACAGCTTCGACATGAGCATTGATCCGTTGACCTTCGCGAACTTCAACGGCGGGTTCCCCAACAACGAAGAACACAACGTCGGCGAGATTTGGGCCTCGGCGTTGTGGGACATGAACTGGCTGCTGATCAACGGCATCAACGTCCCGGATTGCGAAGGCAACACGGCTCCCGCCTACGGCTTCGATTCCGACCTCTACAACGGAACCGGCGGCAACAACCTGGCGTTGCAGTTGGTGATGGACGGCCTGAAGTTGCAGCCGGCCAACCCGACGTTCACTCAGGCTCGCGATGCGATTTTGCAAGCGGACTTGATCAACAACGGCGGAGCGAACTCGCGACAAATCTGGACGGCATTCGCTCGCCGTGGCTTGGGCTTCAGCGCCAATGCCGGAGCCAACGCCAACGCCACGACGATCACTCCCGCCTTCGATCTGCCGCCGGAATTGGGAGCCGTTCAGCTCGACGCGCAGGTCTACCAGATCGGCGATCTCATTGGGATTACGGTCTGCGACACGGATCGAGCGGCCACGGCGGCCACGGTCAACGTCGTCGTGACCACCACAACGGGCGATTCGGAAACCGTCACGCTGACTCGCCAAGCCAATCAGTTGTTCACCGGATCGGTCCTCGTCAATCGTGGCACTCCCACGACGGGCAACAACCAGATCGACATTGCGGGCGAAGCGGACCTCGTCACGGTGACTTACCTCGACAACAACGACGGCACCGGGCTATCCGCGATCCTGTCGGCGCTGGCCGTCATCGACGCCGGTCAAGGAGACACGCTCACCGGCAGTGATGGCAACGATCTGATCATCGGCGGCACCGGCAACGACAGCATCAACGCCGGCGGCGGCAACGACTCCGTCTTCGGGGGAGCAGGCAACGATTCAGTGCTCGGCGGAGCCGGTGCCGATCTCCTGGATGGTCAACAGGGCAATGACACTCTCGCCGGTCAAGGCGGCAAGGACACGCTGATCGGTGGCGAAGGGGATGACACCTTCCAATTCAGCACCTCCGGCGACGGCATCGACGAAGTCAGCAGCTTGGGTGGCTTCGATCAAGTTCAAATCACCGGCACCGGCGCGGCCGATACCGTGGCGATCGGGAAGATCGGTCCTCGCATCCAAATCACGTCGGGCGGAAACGTCTTGACCATCAACGCGGACATCCACGTCGTCTCGATCGACCTGGGCAGCGGCGACGACACGCTCACCGTCGGCGATCTTTCGGGCGTGTCGCAGACCGTGCTGTCGGTCAACGGCGGTGACGGGAACGACATTCTCAACGCGGGTGCCGGAGTGCTCGGCGATGTCCGGCTGCGGCTGAATGGCGATGCCGGCAACGACACGATCACCGGCAGCGCCAACGAAGACACGATCGACGGCGGAGCCGGCAATGACTCGCTGTCGGGAGGCAGCGGCAATGACACGGTCTTCGGCGGAGCCGACAACGACATCATCAGCGGCCAAGCCGGCAACGACTTGATGACCGGCGACGACGGCAACGACACACTCGTGGGCGGAGACGGCAACGACATCCTCCGTGGCGGACTCGGACACGATTCGCTCGTCGGACAAAACGGCAACGACACGCTCGACGGAGCGGAAGGACGCGACACGCTGACAGGCGGAGCCGGCAACGATTCGCTCGATGCGGGCGGCGGCAAGGACTACCTCACCGGTGGTGACGGCGACGACACGATCGACGGCGGCCGTAACGACGACACGATCCTCGGCGATGCCGGCAACGACACGATTCGTGGCAATCATGGCAACGACTCGATCGACGGAGGCACCGGAGACGACACGATCAGCGGCGGTGACGGAAACGACACCGTCAACGGCGGCGACGGCAACGATCTCGCCACTGGTGCGGACGGTGATGACATCCTCAACGGAGCGGCCGGCAACGACACGCTGACCGGCAGCGACGGCAACGACATCATCGCTGGCGGAGCCGGCAGCGATCAGATTCTCGGTGACGATGGCGACGACACACTCAAGGGCAACGGCGGAACCAACACGATCGCCGGCGGCCAAGGCAACGACACGATCCTCTCGCTGCCGACGGATGTGCTCAACGATAGTTTCGTGCTCTCGGACGATCTGCTCGACGAGCTGGACCTACTGTAAACAGGATGAAGAGGAGATTGATCGTTGGTTATTGGTCGTTGGTCATCCGCCAAGCCAAATGACCAACGACCAATAACCAACGACCAATTCATTCCTGTTCAAGCAAGGGCTGCTCTGCGGCGTGTCGCTCGATAAGCTGTGTCCGTTTTCACGGTCCCCGCTGATCGAGGAGCCTGACGCCATGACGATCCGATTCTTGGCGGTGTTGGTTTTGAGTTGCTCATGGAACGCTGCGTCCATCGCCGCCGAGCCAACTCGTCCCAACATCGTTTTCATCCTCGCGGATGATCTTGGCTACGGAGAGATCGGCTGCTTCGGACAGACCAAGATCAAGACCCCGAACCTCGACAAGCTCGCAGCCGAGGGGATGCGGCTGACGCAGCATTACTCCGGTAACGCGGTCTGTGCTCCGTCGCGCTGCGTGCTGATGTCCGGCAAGCATCCGGGACACGCCTTCATCCGCGACAACCGCAGCACGCCGCCGGAGGGGCAGTACCCGATTCCGGCCGAGACCGTCACGCTGCCGAAGTTGCTCGGCAAGGCCGGCTATGTTTGCGGCGGCTTCGGCAAATGGGGACTAGGCGGCCCAGGTTCCGAAGGTGAACCGCTCAAGCAAGGAATGAACCGCTTCTTCGGCTTCAACTGCCAGGGAGTCGCTCACAACCACT
>CAZILR010000813.1:0-2996 GCA_964539995.1 uncultured Planctomyces sp. | reverse complement strand
TACAACGGCAACCCGCTCTCAGCCGCCGCCGGCATCGCTGCACTGGAAATCGTCTCGACCGGACAACCCAATCGCCAAGCGAACGAGATCGAAGCGCTGCTGCGCGGCAAGCTCAACACGCTCTTTGCCGAGAAGAGCGTCAACTGGATCGCTTATGGAGACTACTCGGCGATCAAAATTCTGCCGAACTACGACGGCCCACGTTCGACGAGCGACGACTATCTGCCGTATGGCGGCGACTGGCGCAAGCTCGACGCGAAGCAAGACGCTGCACTGTCGCAGGCGTTCCGCTGCGCGCTGCTGCTCGGCGGCATCGACTGGATGGGCTGGGCCGGCAGCACCTCGGCCGCTCACGACGAGAACGACGTCGCTCACACGGTCGAAGGCTTTTCACAAGCCATCGACTGGCTGCGTGGCGACGGGTTCGTGAGGTGATGCCGCGTGGGACAAGGTTCGCAGATCGCTGATGATCGAGCCGCCGTGAACTCGTCGTTGCTGACCGCTCCGCTGCGTTCGACGATGCTGCGTCTGGCGTGGCCCGTGTTCGTCGAGCAGTTTTTGAACTTTCTCGTCGGCTTCACCGACACGTTCCTAGCGGGCTTCATCAGCAAAGAGGCCACGACCGCTGTCGGTCTCGCGGCGTATGTCAGTTGGTTGGCCTCGAACATTTTCACGCTGGTCAGCACGGGAACGGTCGCGGTGGTGGCTCGGCATTGGGGAGCGGGCGAGTTCGATTCCGCCAGCCGCGCGGCAAACCGAGCGGTCGCGATCGCGGCAGTGGTCGGCATCGGGATTTACGCCCTGATCTGGTTCGCGGCTCCGTGGTACGCGGCGTTGATGCGATTGCATGGAGACACCGCCGGCATGGTGGTCCGCTTTCTGCGCATCGACGGCGCGGGCTATTTGTTTTCGTGTCTGACCGTGGCCGGAGCCGCCGCCCTGCGCGGCAGCGGACAGATGCGTGTCCCGATGATGATCCTTGGCTGCGTCAATGTCTTCAACGTGATCGTGACAACAATCCTGAGCGGCGTCGGCCCAGCGGAGTGGTTGTCGATTTCAGATCGCCTCGGCATTCCGACGTTTGGTTTGGATGGCATCGCCTACGGCACGCTGATCGCGCGGACCATCGGCGGTTTGCTAACCTTGGGAGTGCTCAGCGGCGGCTGGTTCGGACTGAAATTGACTCGACGAGAAATTTCGCTGCGCGGTGAACCGGCGCGGCGCATCCTGCGAATCGGTTTGCCAGCCGGCTTGGACGGGCTGTTGCGTTGGTCGGGGCAGCTCATCTTCCTGATGATCGTGGCTCGGCTGAGCGACAACGAATCCGAGCGGACGGCGATCATGGCCGCGCATCTGATCGGAATGCAGGTGGAAGCGATCTCGTTCTTGCCGGCGTGCGCCTGGGGGATGGCGGCGGCCACGCTGGTGGGACAATCGCTGGGCGCAAAGCTGCCGGAACGAGCACTCGCTGGGGGACACGAGGCGGTCAAGCAGTGTGCCGTGTTGGCGCTGGTCCTGACGGCGGTGTTCTTCTTCGCCGCTCAACCGATCTATGAGCTGATGCACAAGGACGCGCAAGTCCACGCGATGGGCGTGACTCCGTTCCGCTTCAACGCCTTGTTTCAAATCCCGCTCGTGACCGCAATCGTCTACACGTTCGCTCTGCAAGGAGCCGGCGAGACTCGGCAACCGATGAAGGTCAGCCTGCTGGGAGTCTTCGGCGTGCGACTGACTCTGGCCTACGTCTGCGGCATCGTGCTACACGGCGGATTGCTCGGTGCCTGGATCGGCATGTGCCTCGACAACACCACGCGAGCGGTGCTGGTCGCCTGGCTGTTCCGTCGCGGCCGGTGGATGTCGAAGAGTGTTTGAGGAAAAGGCTTGGGAGGGCGAGGCTCCCGCCGAGCCGTGAATGGTGCGTCGGGTGAATCAAATCAAAGAGTTTGCCCCTTTGGGGTTGAGCGTTTTTGGTTGTGTTGAGCTTGATCAGCCCGCCCAATTGACGACGTGAAGTCCAGGGATCATCCGAAAGTGTCGCACATTGCGAGTCACCAGAGTGGCTCGCTGGGCCAAGGCGATGGCGGCAATGAGCAGATCGGCACGGCCGATTTTTCGGAGCGATTTCTCCTGGCGCAGTCGATCAAACTCACGAGCCGCGACCGCATCGAAGGGGATCACGACGACATCGGCAAGTTGATCCTCGGTATCATCCAGGCGTTGCTGAGCAACTTGCAACTGAATGCCGTCCGCAGCCTTGAGCACAAACTCGAAACGCCCGCGAAGGATTTCGATTCGAGTGACGATCGTGATCGCGATGTCCTCATCGGCGGAATCCAAGTGCTGTTGAACCTGGGGATGTCCCAACGTCAACAGCGTCAGCGTGTCGGTGTCCAACAGAATCAAGTCGATTCCTCCACCATCGGGCGACCGCGCTGCCGGTAGATTTCCGCCAGCATCGGCTCGACCGACGGATCGCCCTTCCAGGCACTGGCCAGCGACTGCAACGCCGCTTTTCCCGTGCGCCGAGTTTGCGGTGCCAGCAGCCACTGCTGAATCGCCGACTTCAGAATTCGCCAATCCTGACCCACTCGCCGAGCTGGGAGGTTTTGCTCGTCGATCGCTTGCAAGACCGCAGCCTCGCTCACCCGCAGGTACTTCGCGGCTTCCGCGAGCGTCAGCACGTCAATGATTCCATTGGCAGATCGAGCCACTTTGGGAACGCTGGACGCGGCCCTGGTTCGAGCCTTCTTGGCCAACTTCGTCGCGGTCATGATCACAAACTCCTTGGCGGCAATTCCCAAACGGTTCCGTAGCCACGCTCGCCAAGAGCGTGGGGTTTCCACGAATTTCCCCACGCTCTTGGCGAGAGTGGCGACCTGGCTCGGCGCGGGTCTGCCTACCCCGCCGAAACGCGCGACCGCAGGTGTCCAAAACAAAAATCAAAGTGCCGTCAACGACTCTCCCGAAACCGCCTTGTGTCCTGCGGTCCAAGCCAG
>CAZILR010000812.1:0-2998 GCA_964539995.1 uncultured Planctomyces sp. | reverse complement strand
AGAAGGGACGACATGGGAGCGTTCTCAGCGTTCGAGTTCCCACGCAGCACATCCAGCACGTCGTCGCCACTCACCACCGCGATGCTCAGCGGTTGACACCCCGCTTGAGCAAGTGCCGCGACACACGCCAACGCGCAACCCTGTGGATTCAGTCCGCCAGCGTTCGTCACGATCCGACACCGGCCGCCGTTCTTGAAATAGTCCGCCAGCGATCGCACGACCTCGACGAAGTCACGAGCGTAGCCAGCGTTCGAATCGCGGTCGCGCTGCACGGCCATGATCGACAGCGACACTTCGGCGAGGTAATCGAGCGTCAGATAGTCCAACTCCGGCTCGCGAGCCAACAGCTCCGCCGCCGCGCTGCCGCGATCACCCCAAAAGCCCTGGGCGTTGCCGATGCGAACGACGGACGACATTTTCAGACTCCTTCGACCTGGTTGAGGAGATGAGTGTCGTTCGATGACCAGTGATGAGAAGGAATGAATACGGAATACTGAATGAGGAATACGGAATGCAGAAGTGTTTGGTTGCAGCTCATTCTGAATTCCGTATTCCTCATTCAGTATTCCGTATTCGTTCTCTTTAGCCGCCTACACTTGCCAGACTCCCGTCCGAAACGGTGGCCTCTCGCGTTGAGCCGGCAGCACGTCAAGCGCGAGCTTCAACCACTCGCGGGTTTCAACCGGCGAGATGATCGCGTCCACCCAGCCACGAGCGGCTCCGTAACGGATGTCGGTTTGTTGGTCGTACCGCTGACGGATCGAATCGCGCAGCTCGGTGATTTCCGATGCGGCGAGCTTCCGGCCGTCACGCTCGGCGTCACGGACTCGCAGAGTCAACAACGTCTCGGCGGCTTGTTGTGCTCCCATCACGGCGTAGCGAGCGCTCGGCCAAGCGAGGATCAGCCACGGGTCGTAGGCTTTGCCGCACAGCGCGTAGTTGCCCGCTCCGAATGAGCCACCGAGGATGACCGTCAGCTTCGGCACCACCGAGTTGCTGACGACGTTGACCAACTTTGCTCCGGCGCGAATGATGCCCGACTGCTCGGCCTGTTTGCCGACCATGAAGCCCTGCACGTCTTGCAAGAAGATCAGCGGCAGACCGGATTGGTTGCAGTCCATGACGAAGCGAGCGGCCTTCTCGGCACTGTCGGGATACAGCACGCCGCCGTATTCGAGTTCGCCGCGGCGCGATTTGCTGCGCGTCCGCTGATTGGCCACGATCCCGACCGAGTGCCCGCCGATCTTTGCGAACGCCGCGACGATGGTCTGACCGTATTCCGGCTTGAACTCTTGCAGCGAGTCCCGATCGACAAGGCATTCCAGCACATGCCGCATGTCGTATTCGGAACGTCCATCGGTCGGCACGAGATCGAGTAGTTCGTTCGGATCGCGAGCGGTGTCCTCACTAACCCGAAGCGCCAGCGAGGGGGAACGGCCATCGACATCGTTCGCGGGTTCGCCCTCGCTCGCGCTTCGGGTTAGTGTGTTTCGTTCATCAGCGAGTAGTTCGAGTAACTTTCGCAGGCGCACGATTGCTGCGTGATCGTCTGGTTCGCGGAAGTCGATCGTGCCGCTGATGGCCGCGTGCATCTCCGCGCCGCCGAGTTCTTCGGGATCGGCCTCTTGCCCGATCGCCGCCTTCACCAGCGCTGGGCCAGCGAGGAAGAGTTGGCTTCCCTCGGTCATCACGACGGTGTCGCACAACACTGGCAAGTATGCTCCACCCGCGACGCAGTTGCCCATCACCGCCGCGTACTGCGGGATGCCCTCGGCCGAGAGCACGGCGTTGTTGCGGAAGATGCGGCCGAAGTCGTCTTCATCGGGGAAGATTTCGTCTTGCAGCGGCAGGAACACGCCCGACGAATCGACGAGGTACACAACCGGCAGCCGGAAGCGAGCGGCGATGCGTTGTGCTCGTAGCACTTTTTTGACCGACTGCGGAAACATGGCTCCGGCTTTGACCGTCGCGTCGTTCGCGACCACAACACACGGCCGACCGCTGATGCGGCCCAGGCCGACGACGACACCGGCCGCAGGCACGTCACCCCATTCCGGGTACATGCCCCACGCCGACCACAGGCCGAGTTCTCGGAACGGTGTTCCAGGATCGAGCAACTCCGCGACCCGCTCGCGAGCCGTCAGCCGGCCGAGTTTCCGCTGCCGAGCGACTCCAGCCTCGCGGCCTCCTTCGCGAAGCTGCTGCTCTTGCTGTTCTAGATCGCGGATTAAATCACGCTGCGTGGACAATTCATTGTCTCCTCAGCGAACAGTGTAGCCGCCATCCAATTAACCCGAAGCGTCAGCAAGGGCGAACGCTTTACAGACTTTCGCTGGCAGGTGGACCGCCATTTGAAACACCTACCCTCTCAAGCGTTTTTGAAGTTGCGTTTTCGCACCGAAGGGGCAGCAATTGTCAGCCTAGGGCAACGCCCTGGGTATTGATTCCGAGATGTTCTTTGAAGCCCTGAAAGGGCGAGACACCAGACACGAAAGAGATCGTTTCGCCCTTTCAGGGCTATGGATTTTCTTCTGTTCCCCAACTCAGGGCGGTGCCCTGGGCTGACGTATTGCTGCCCCGTTGGGGCGGAACCACAACAGCGCGTCACCAAATCGAGCGTTTTGGGTTAGCGGCCTGTACCCGCAAACAAATTGACGAACTCATGTACCGGCATCGCGTCGAGCTTGCTCGCATCGGCAAAGAGTTCGAGCAGTCGTTGAACTCGTTCCGGTGCGAAGCGAGTCTCGACGTTGTGTTGGAACTTGTCCCGCAACATCGGCACGGCAGCCGAGCGGCGGCGGCGATGGCCGATCGGGTACTCGACTTCGACTCGCTCGGTCGTCGAACCGTCGGCAAACACGATCTGAATCGCGTTCGCGATCGACCGTTTGTCGGGGTCGAGGTACTCGCGCGAGTAGCGAGGTTCCTCAACGACCTCCATCCGTTCGCGAAGTTGGTCGATGAGCGGATCGGCAGCGGCCGAGTCTTCGTAGTCCTC
>CAZILR010000811.1:0-3009 GCA_964539995.1 uncultured Planctomyces sp. | reverse complement strand
GCCGCGCGTTGCTAACTCATCGCCGCACAAGACGAGGGCCGCGTGGTGGGGCAGGTTTTCAACCTGCCTCTGAGTGGCGGGCAGGTTGGAAACCTGCCCCACGAAGGCGACGTGATCACGGCTGTGGCCGGGGGTCGCGACGACCGTCAAACGCCAGCGACGCCATTCGATGGTTTGTCCGTCTTCGAGGGAACACTCGATCTCGTCGATGCCCTGCGGGTGGACGAGGTAATTGAAGGTGTTGAAGGTCCGGTCTCGCAAACCGGGCTCCTTGCCGGGGACGAGTTCCGGAAGGCAAGCACTCCAAAATCGCTGCACGCCATCGCGGCTCAGGCATTCGGCCGAGGCTTTCGGTGCGTGTACCGGTACGCCGGCCGCGATCAGTTCGCGAGCCAGCGCACTCGTGTCGCGGTGATGATGCGTCAGCAGGCAGCGCTCGATCTTGGGCTTCAATCCGCGCCAGTCCATACCTCGCGCGGCTCCGATCAGCAACGCGGAATCGCCGTCGATCAGCGCGTACCCACACGGCAGCCCCGTCGATTGCCAGACTCCCGGCGCAACCTCGCGCCAGCGCGAGTTGGCCGGCTCGCCGCGCACCCACCAGACGGTCGTCAGCAACAGGCTCACACAGAACATCGCGGCGAGCAGCTTGCGCATCCCTCAATCTCCTTCGGTGCGTAGAACCGATTCGATAACAATCCCGTAGGGTGGGACAAGCTCGTTTCGAGCGCCGGCCCACCAATTGTGTTTTGAATGGTGGCGTTGTTCATCGCTTGGTGGGCCTGCGCGGCGAATCGCCGCTGGTCCCACCCTACTTTGTTAACGCTGGGCTATCGGGCGGAATGGGCGAGACGCCGGGCCGATGTAATCGGCGGTCGGGCGGATCAGGCGATTGTCAGCTCGCTGTTCGATGACGTGTGCCGCCCAGCCGGCAGTGCGGGCGAAGACGAACAGCGGAGTGAACAGCAGCGTCGGAATGCCCAAGAAGCGATACGCCGACGCGGCGTAGAAATCGAGATTCGGAAACAGTTTCTTTTCGCGTCGCAAGACTTGTTCGATGCGTTCCGACACGACGAACAGTTGCTTGTCACCGGCGGCCTGCGACAAACGACGGCTCCACTCTTTGATGACGTCCGAGCGCGGGTCGCGGTCCCGGTAGACGCGGTGGCCGAAGCCCATGATCTTTTCTTTGCGGCTCAGCGCGGCGAGCACTCCTTGCTCGGCTTGGTCAGGATCGCTGAAGCGTTCGATGAGTTCCATTGCTTGCTCGTTGGCTCCGCCGTGCAACGGGCCGCGTAGCGTGCCGATGCCTGACGTGATTGCGGAATACATATCGGAGAGGGTCGAGGCGGTGACTCGCGCCGCGAACGTTGAGGCGTTGAATTCGTGCTCGGCGTAAAGCGTGAACGACGCATCCAACGCTCGGCGATGTTCGGCAGAGGGTTGCACGCCGTGCAACAGATGCAGGAAATAGCCGGCCATCGTCGGCTCCGGCGAGTCCGTTTCGATGCGGTTTCCCGACCGAGCGAAGTGGTGCCAGTACGCCAGTGCCGACGGGAAGATCGCCAGCAGTCGCTCCGCGACGCGATACTGATCGGCGGCGGACTGTTCGGGTTCCAGACAGCCGAGCGCCGAGCACGCCGTTCGCAACACGTCCATCGGATGCGCCGACTCCGGCAGTTGTGCGAGCACCGCTTTCAACTGTGCCGGCAGCCCGCGCTGCGATTGCAGACGTGCCAAGAACTCGTCCAGTTCGTGTTGTTTGGGTAGTTCGCCGTACAGCAGCAGCCAGGCGACCTCTTCAAAGATCGCGTGTTCGGCGAGGTCTTCGATCGAGTACCCGCGGTAGGTCAGTCCCGCTCCTTCTTTGCCGACGGTGCTCAGAGCCGTCTGTCCGGCGACGATGCCTGCCAGGCCGGCGGTGTTGGTCGATGCGCTCATGGTCGTTCTCCAGGGTGCTGGCGGCGTTGATTGTTACTCGACACGATAATTCAAGACGTCGTACAGCTCGGTACGCGATTGCAACTGGTGGATCAGTTCTCGCTGTGTGCCACACTGTCGCAGCGTTGTGTAGGTCATCACCGCTGCGGCACTCATTGCGCGAAACGCAGTCAGTGGATAAAGAGCGAGCCGCACGCCGGCCTCTCGCAACTCATCGAGCGTGAAGAGCGGCGTCTTGCCGAACTCGGTCAGGTTCGCCAGCACGGGCACCGGAACGGCGGCCGTGAATTGCCGATACTCGTCCAGCGTTGTCAGAGCCTCGGCGAAAATCATGTCGGCTCCGGCAGCGACGTATTGTTCCGCGCGGTTGATCGCTGCGGGCAGACCCTCGACAGCCGCGGCATCCGTGCGAGCCATCACGACGAAGCCGGGATCGGTGCGTGCCTCGATTGCCGCTTTCACACGATCAACCATCTCACCAGCCGAAACCAATTGTTTGCCGGGAAGATGTCCGCAGCGTTTGCGATCGACTTGGTCTTCCAGATGAATGGCCGCGACACCGACACGGATCATCTCCCGCACAGTCTGAGCCATGTCGCCGAATCCAGTGTCGATATCAACCAAGAGCGGCAACGACGTCGCACTGACGATACGACGAGCGTCCTCGACAACATCGGCCAGCGTCGTAATCCCGACGTCAGGGACTCCGAACGAGGCGTTCGCGACTCCCGCCCCGGACAGGTACAGCGAGCGAAACCCGGCTCGTTCAGCCAGCAACGCGCAATAGGCGTTGATCGTCCCGACGACCTGCAACGGACGCTCGGCGTCCACGGCCGCGCGAAAGAGCAGGCCCGGAGAACTGGAAGAGGAGGAAGAGTGCATGATTCACCTGGAACCGCGACCGACAAAACGAACCGCGAGCAGTATATTCCCCCCGCCGTTGAGTAGCGTGCTCGGCGGGTAAATTTGCATGGAGCGATCAATCATCGCGTTCAACCAAGAAGACGTAGGGTGGGGGGGGGGGGGGCTGGGGCGGCCCACACCCCCACAGAGCGGGGGAGGGGGGGA
>CAZILR010000810.1:0-3014 GCA_964539995.1 uncultured Planctomyces sp. | reverse complement strand
ACATGAGGGAGTACATCGACGCCGCAGGGGATGCGGCGACGCGAGCGATCACGACCGCTCGATCCAGCGACAGCAGCGGCGTCACATCAAATGCGCGCAGGCTGTGATGATCCAGCCCCGTGTAACTCTTGCCGCCAGCCGCTTCGTGCAGCGACATCATTTGCAAAATGTCGGCGGGATCGAGATTCAACACGTTGTAACGTTCCTTCACGAGCAGCACGTCCTCCTTAACGGAGCCCTTTTTGGCCTCCACTCTCGTCACGTTAGCGCGTTGTAGGAAGCCGCGCAATTCTCGGCCGTAGTTGCGCTCATCTTGGGGAGTCCACGGTTGGTCGGCACGCCAAATCGTAGCCGCTTCGCCAAAGCGCGGATGCGGTCGATAGATCCATTTGTCGAACACAACGACCCAATCGAGCAGATCGAACGGCAGATGATGCACGACTGGGCCATCCAGTTCTCCCGCTACAGTGCTCGTGAGCTGAGATTCAATCAGAGGCGTCTCCGAAATCCAGATCATCTCCGAGGTCAACGACTTCGATGACCACTGCGCGATGGGGATTCCGTCGAGCGATGAACGATCGGCCGCCGACCGTGCCACGGTTTTCCCGATGTCAAATCCGCTGTCGCGATACATCCCGCCCGAAGCGGTCTCCGGAAAACCCAGCCAACTGAGAATTTGTTGCGGACGACTGGCTGACAGCCGACTCGAGGCGGCATCGACATGCCACAGCTTGTTCTCAGTCGCGTAGGCCGTTGCCCAGGATCGTGCGACCACCTCTTGTCGAACGGCGTCGATATCGACGACATCCAACTGTGTTAGCTTGGACGCATCGCCGTTGGCGGCACGGGCCAACCAAACCGTACTGAGGCTCGCGGCGACCACCAGCAGCGGCAACGAGGCCCAGGTCCAATGCGGACGTTTCAGCAGTCTGTGAACCAGCAAATAATCGAGCGGACCAATGACAGCCGCGTAAACCAATAAAAGTCCCAAGGCTCCCCACAACGTGGGCCGCGCGACTTCAGGAACGTGAATCGCCGCCGCTCGCCACTGCGACGCCAAGTCGGTGATGCCGCTTTGCGACAACGAGGATCGAACAGAAGACTTTGTGGATTCTGAATTGTTCGTGCTCAGCAGCAGTCGCTTCACGAAATTGTTGCGGCCGTCCCAGCGTGACAACGGTGTCGCGGCCGGATCAACTCCGATCGCGGTCACCAGTCCTAATCCAAAACAGGATCGCGTCAGATACGGGCCTTCCAAACACGACGCGAGAATTTGACCATCGCTCCGCGACAGCGTCGTGATCGGCACGGGTGTTCGATTCACACCCAGAATCTTGCGACCATGAACCGCGAAACCCTCAATGCCACTTAGGTCTGTCGTTCGAGATCGCCCGCGCGGCTCCACCACGGTCTTGAGCAATCCCGCCCACGGCGTTTGCGAAAACTCTTCGACGTCCGTTGCGATCGTCACGACGAGATGTCCGCCACGACGCAGCCAACGATCCAATTCCACTCGTGCCAATTCGCTCAGCGCCAATCGGCTGGTCGCCCAGATTCCATCGACTCCCTCCAATGACCAAGGGATTTCGACGGCACTGGGCAGAGTCTCCGATCGAATCACCTGTAGTCCGTTGACCGGCTTCAATAACTCGAGCGCCGTGCCAACCTCCAACCAAACGGGCTCAGACTGTCGCAGCGGAAAACAGGTGGCGACCTGCGATCGATCAGAATCGTCAGCCGAGTTTTTCGGGACTCGCGACGCCAACAGTTTTCGATGCTGAAGCGGCACAGGTCCATCGCCCAGGACACGCACCTCCAGCCCGCCATCCAATCGACCGCTACGCACGACACCGATCCAGCGAGTCGAGCCACTCACGCCGTCGGCCGCTTGCCGTAAGAGCGGATGCACCACACCCACGCCATCTGGATCGGTAACGATCACCTCACAAGCCCGCGCGTTTGACGAAACATTTTCGACGACGATTGGGGTCCATTGACCGACTTTGAAGGTTTGATCAAACCCGACATGTACTGACAGCAGCTCTTCGGAGGCCAACGCAACGCTGGACCAAATCAGCGACATCCAGGCAGCGACGCACAAACACCGCAGGACATGGCCAATTTTTCGGAGGCCAGAAGTGTTTGTCGATTTTCCGCCGCTCACGTCGTCCACCGCACCGCAAGTTTGAAGCTGTTTTGCTCGCGATGCGGCACCGATTCCGCCAAGCTCCGCGAGGACGTCGGATCATACGCAACCGCTCGGCGAATCGTGAGCGCGGAGCCTCGGATTCACGAATTTCCCACAGAGATGCCGGGGAGTTCCACGATCACGTCCGCGTACTCAGCGGGAATCGGAATCGACACCAACGGCTGACCGAGTCGGCAGACACAACACACGGTCTTCAGCTTGCCATGAGCCAACCGCGTCTCACCTCGCCAAAACTCGATCTCGAAGTTCAGCGATTTCACTCCCTTTCGCACGACGTTCAGCCGGACGTCCAGAGCATCCTCGAAATAGGCCGGGGCCTCGAAGGAACAGGACGCCGACACACGCGGCCAACCGATCACCGAACCGTCCGGTTGCGACTGCATGATGCTCAGCCCCAGCGAACGGAAGAAGGCGTGCTCAGCCTCTTCCATGTACCGGTAGTAGTTCGCGAAATGAATGATCCCCGCCATATCGGTGTCGGAGAATTCCACGCGGCGAGTGGTGATGAACTGAGCGGTCATGTGGTTGTTCGTTTCAATGGATTCAGATCGCGCGGACGCGGCCGTCATTTGAGCGGTGCCGAAATCTCTAGCAGATCGACCGCTGGCCGGACGTCACAAAAAATTGTCGCCAGCCGGCCTAATGTTTGGACATTCAGCGGAATCTGCAATGCTTCGCTCAACCCAGGCCCGGCGGTGATTCGCAAAATGGCTCCGAGTGCAATCTGCAAAGGCGGGGGGGGGGGGGGCGGGGTTCGTCCCAGCGGGGTCTTCTGGCTCGGGATTTCGTCGCGAACTCGCTCTGA